>JAIBDK010000228.1 GCA_024679435.1 Gammaproteobacteria bacterium
AAATGTAGACGCATAATGTTCACAAAAGCCTTGCATGGAATCAAACAGGAATTCGTCAATTGGGTTTTGACTTAATAAAACCGGCGGCTGGAGCGTATAGATATATTCATTCGTATTAAAATGACGCATCAGGCTGTTTGCCAGATCTGTTGCTTTAAACGTATTGTTTAAACTGACTGATTGAACTTTTTCTGTAACAAATTTTTTCATTCTTGGGGTGACAGAATCAGGAAAAACTTCAACGCCACGAGATCGCTGCTCTATGTTTATTGTTAAGTCGCGATAATTAATGTGGGAGGTTAATTTATATCTGGAAAGCTGTTGTCCCCGATTAGCTCTGCTTAGATATGCATCAGGCCTTAAGTTTGTCCCGTATGGGGCTGATTCTGGCTGGTCAAGAGAATATAACCAGGGTCCGCTGGAGGGTTCCAGTTCCACCTGGTAAGAATATTTTCTATCGCTGATTACAAGATGTCGCGGAGTTGGTGACAGTTCCGGACCTCTGGCCCAGTTTCTTCCATCGCTAAACCAGAACACGCCAGCACGCCAGTAGCGTGATCCGGCGGGTGGAATATTTCCGTTTTCAAATGTAGCGGTAAAAGCGGTTTCATCGGACTGGGCTAAATCAGAAAAAGTTCCCATGGACATGACATCACTCATACCCGTCGTACCAGACTGCGAGGGGGATGGGATAAATCCGAAAAACCCGGAAAATCGCGGAAACAGAAAGAACAGAATGAGTGCGAACGGGATTGCCTGGGCAAACATGCTTAGAGTCAGTTTGATGTCTTCTTTAACATACGGTTTTGGCTTTACGTGTCCAATCTGAATCATTAGCCATGTGATTGCCAAAACGACTACACAAAGAAATATAACTGTGGCGAACTGGGCGAAATACAGAAAATGTGTAACAACCATAAAATAACCAAGAATGAGCACGATTCTGGCATCTCGACGACTTCTGCTTTCCAGTATTTTTAGACCTAGCAATACAATCAGAAAACTGACGCCAGGGTCCCTGCCAAGGGGCACGCCGTATATCCAGGCGGAATTAGAAAAGCAGACGATTGCAGCAGAAATAACGACCCATTTGTTTTGCAAAAACCGCCATCGCCAGTTTGCCAGATACTTCAGAGCAACCAAAAAGTAAAAGGAAGCAATCACTGTTACGTTGATATGGCTGATGTGCGGGGCCACGGCTACTGCCAGTAATGTCGAGGATAAATTCGATAATCGGGTTCCTGCAAGTTTGGTGTCCAGATTGTTTTTCATTGTCCGAATAGTGCGAGCGCTTCAAGACAATCGGATTTGTGCTTCCAGCCGGCGTCTGGTGCAATGGTTGCATCAGGTAATGCCAGACCAAAAATTATTTTTGCTTCGGTTAACTCCAAAACTGCTCGACAAAGTATGGAAAGCTTTTGTTCCGTATTTTCAGCAAGGACATCATCCCAGCGTAACCAGATATCGTTCTCCATGGCGTTTTGAAATTGTTTGATCAATTTTCCCCGACCTCGTGCGAGTGCTTTCCAGTCCAGCCTTTTGACGTTGTCTCCCACTGTGTATTGGCGATGGCCGTAAAAATCGTCGTTGTCATCGGAAATGCTGGCGTCAAAAGACTCGATTTTTCCGGGTTTGAATAGCTGTGCAATGGTCATGTCCGGATCCGATGGGGCGGGGTAAACCAGACATTTTTGATGCGTTTTAAAGTAAGCCCAGCAATAAAACATGCCGGTTGGGAAATAGCTGTAGACGGTCCAGCGATCCGGCATCATTAACCCGCGGTTCTTAGCTTTTACCGGGCAATTAACAACCTTGATGGTGTTGGCGGGAACATCGATCACACTGGATTGGTTGTCGATATGGAAATGCAGGCCTGATCGGTTCATGGAGGAGTTGTTATGCAGCAGTAGCGGAAATATGGCGCTCTCACCGCAAAAAACCGGATCTAGTCTACCTTCAGTAATCTCTAGTTTTGCAAGATTTCTCCAACTTTGAAGCATCGACGCGAATCCTATGCCGACAAGAAGAAACGTCAGCGCAAAGCCCAGATTGATTTCATAATTGTTCGAACCGATAAACATTGCAATGATCATCGTGGCGAAAACCAGACCGAATTTGGTAGGAATGATATAAATCTGTTTTGGCGTGATGCTTATACGGCCGGAACTGTCTATAGCCGCGGTACGATTAAATTGTTGTTTGATGCCTGCCAGAAGGGAAGCCAATGATCGGTTTCCTAGGGTATGGCCACGTTTTTTATGATGTCGTCCATGGCATTAATTTTTCCAGAACTGCTTCGAAGGTGATGGACGGTGGAAGGAATTATTTTTTGAACATCTTCCGGCAATACGGAGTCACGACCGTCAATAAATGCCCAGGCACGGGAAACATTAAGAAGTGCCATCGCAGCTCTTGGTGAGTATCCCGTTATAAAACGGCTGTTGTTGCGTGTATAGTCGACCACTGCCTGGAGATAGTCCAGTAATGGCTCCGAGCAATGTACCCGAGTGATTTGGTGTTGTATCTCAGATAACGTTGTGCTGTTCAGAACGGGTTTGATCGAAACCAGTTTGAGCCTCGGGTCTTCGTTCTGGAGCATTTTCCTTTCGGATTCCCTGTTTGGGTAACCGAGATCAATGGATAATGTAAACCGGTCAAGCTGGGATTCTGGAAGAGGAAACGTACCTGCCTGTTCCATTGGATTTTGGGTGGCAATTACAAAAAATGGCGCTGGTAATGGCCAGGTCTTGCCTTCTACAGAAATTTGTCTTTCTTCCATGGCTTCTAGGAGTGCGCTTTGGGACTTTGGTGTCGCGCGATTGATCTCGTCGGCGAGGATGATCTGCCCGAACAGGGGGCCGGGGTGAAACTCGAATTTGGATGTCTCTCGATTAAATATCGATACGCCTGTGATATCTGCGGGCAGGAGATCGCTGGTGAATTGTATTCGCTGGAAGTTCAGATCGAGGAGTCTGGATAGTAATTGTGCCATCGTGGTCTTGCCCACCCCTGGCAGATCATTAATTAACAGGTGTCCGTTGGTAAATAATGCGGCTAGTGCAAGCTTGAGTCGGCTCTCTTTGCCGAGCAGCACTCGATTGCCACTATCAAGCAATTCCCTGATCGGTTGTTTATAGCTAGCCGCAACGGATTGTTTTTCTTTTGATAATGTCGTTAAAGCTGCCGACACATTTTTGTCCGGATTTTTGAACAATTGAAATTCCCCATTCAGTTTTTAAAATTCTACCAAAAATAAGAGCGTGGTAGGATGGTTAAGTTCAAATCCGCTGTGATACCATCTGCTGTTTTCCAACCTCTGCAGAGTACTCAAGATGAAATATTCAAGCCTCACAGACAGAATTTCCGGTGAAAGTGTTGATGCATGGGACGTGCATTACGACGGATTAGCAAGACTAGACGCGGGTGAAGATATCATTGTCTTGAGTGTTGGGCAGGAAACGCATGAAACTACTCCGGCGGAAATTGTTGAATCCGCGATAACCAGCTTGCGTGCGGGCAGACATCACTATACGCCCGTGGAAGGGTTGCATGAATTGCGTATGGCTATCACCAAACGTCATCAAGAGTTAACCGGACAAGTAGTTGATGAAAAAAATTGCGCGGTATTTGCCGGAGCGCAGAATGCACTATTCGCTGCAGCCCAGATTGCGCTGGAAACCGGAGACGAAGTCATACTGATCGAACCCTACTATACTACGTATCCCGCAACGGTTACGGCGTCTGGGGCTACTATCGTTGCCGTTCCAGTCAAGGCCGAGAATAAGTTTCAAATTGATCCCAACGACATCATTGCTGCGATCACACCAAACACCCGGGCAATTGTGTTGAATTCTCCCAACAACCCGACCGGGGCCGTTTACACAATGGAGCAGTTTCGACCACTTGTGGATATTTGTGTTCAAAAGGAAATATGGTTAATCAACGATGAGGTTTATCAGGAAATACTGGTTGCTGACGATCGTGCGAGTCCTGCTGGGTTGCCGGGAGCTGACAAAGTATGTGTCACTATATCCAGTCTATCGAAATCACACCGTATGACCGGGTGGCGAATTGGCTGGATAGTCGCACCAGCTGAATTTGTTGGCCACCTGCGAAATTTGTCGATGTGTATGGCATATGGGTTGCCAGAATTCACAATGGATGCAGCAATTACCGCTTTACAGCTCGGCACAGACACAGCAGACATGGTGCGGACAAATATGGACCGACGGAGAAAAATCCTGGAAAAAACGCTGCAGGATGTCCCCGGTCTTGATTTTTACAGCTCCGTGGGCGGGATGTATGTGGTGCTGGATGTCCGTAAACTGCCGGTTTCGAGTTATGATTTTTCCAGACAATTACTGGACAACTACGACGTAACTGTTCTGGCCTGCGATGGCTTTGGAGAAACCGGGCGAGGGCTGATTCGGATTAGTCTGTGTGCCGAGGACGAAAACATGGAGATTGCCTGTGACAGAATACGGAAGTATGTGTCATCGTTGACAAAAAGTGACGTCTAGTTGTTAATTTACAGAAGTTGCTTTGTATAGAATCCAATTATCTTTTATTCAGGCTTCAGTTCTATGAAATCTCATGTTCAGGTTGCAGTA
>JAIBDK010000460.1 GCA_024679435.1 Gammaproteobacteria bacterium
AAGCCTCGAGCGCATTTTCGGCCAGCAACTTCCAGTTACTGTTCACTTCAAGATTCAGAACATGAGCAAGTCTCATCTCACAGGTTTTATGTTGAGTGAACATATCAGGGAAATTTCCCAGACAGGCTTCAAAGGAAACTGGAGATGGATCATAGTTTATAAAAACAAAACCAGCCCAAATTTCTAGAGGGATTTCCAGCAGCGGAAAGCTCTCTTTTTGAAAGCCGACCACATTTTCCATCTGTGCCGCACCGATTAATTCTCCGCCCAGTTGATATACCCAGCTGTGATAAGGACACACAATTTTTGCGCATTGCCCCTGACCGCTTAACAATCTTGAGCCCCGATGTCGGCAGGTATTTGCATACGCCTTAATCTCATCATTATCTGTTCGAATAACAATAACCGACCCACCTAACCCGTCGTAACAAAAGTACTGCCCCCTTTTTTCAATAGACTCAACACGTCCGACGAACTGCCAGTTTTTCGAGAATATTTCATTGACCTCACGATCGAAGAACTCTGCAGACGTATAACAGACTGATGGTAATGTACTGGCCTCCAATAGTGGTTTGCGCACTTCGGCAATCCAGCCTGGCTTAGTATTATTCATAGTAAATAATTTGCCTTAAATACTGCACTAGTACAATCGAGAAATCACGCGGGGTCTGAGTAAGATTATCTTTTCCCTTGTTTACATGTCTTATTAAAACATTCAGCACATGCTAACCCATTGTTGAGATTACGACATGTCTTTCTAACAATTAAAATTTATTAAAAACATATCGCTAATGGCTAAAAATAGCGTCGCACTAATGGATTTTTAAAACACCGGAAATTACTGATATGGAACAATCCCAGACTAAACCCCTCGAGCAATTTGTTGCTCGAGATCTTCCAGCTTTTCCGCTGCTTCGAACCACTTAGATTCGGTTTTTTCCAGCTGCCCCTGAAGATCAGATTTGTTCTGCATCATCGCAGCAAGGGAAGCCGTACTTTCTGTTTCATATATTTCCGGCTGATTCAAAGTCGCTTCTAATTCGCTTATTTTTCCCTGAAGTTTCTGCATATTCTTATCAAGATTGCGCACCGCATCTCTTCTGGGCTTTAGTTGCTCACGCATCTGAGCTGTCCGTTGCCTTCTTTCTTTTTTAGACAATCCGGAGTCTTTCTTTTGCCCCGAGTCTTGTGAATTATCCCGATCTGGCAGATTGCGGGGGCTTTTGTCACTATTTGCCTTTTTTAAAATGCGCAAATAGGCATCCATGTCATCGTCAAATGGTTCGACCTTCCCATCGCGAATCAAGACTAGCTGATCAGTTACACTGTTAATCAGGCTGCGATCATGAGAGACCAGAATAATTGCACCCTCATAACTTTGCATCGCCATACTCAGTGCATGCCTCATCTCCATATCCAGATGGTTAGTGGGTTCATCAAGCAACAACAGGTTGGGTTTGTTATAGATAATAAGTGCCAGTGCGAGCCTTGCCTTTTCACCCCCCGAGAAAGGACCAATAGGCTCATCTACCCGTTCACCTCGAAAATCAAAACCACCAAGAAATGTCCTGATTACCTGGGTAGATACAGACGGATACAATCTCTGAAATTGCTTCATCGGCGTCAAAAACGGGTCAAGTTGCTCCATTTGATGCTGTGCAAAATAGCCGATATTGAGATGCTTGGTCTCCAGGCGCGTCCCTTGCAATGGAGAGAGTTGCCCCGCCATCACCTTAATCAGAGTCGACTTACCGGCACCGTTGGCACCAAGCAAACCAATGCGATCACCGCCAGCAATGTCTAAATTCACGTCGCTCAATATAACGCTGTCACCATACCCAGCCTGAATATTCTCAAGTTTGAGGATAGGATCAGACAGTTGATCACACGGCAAGAATTTGAATGTGAACGGAGATCCCATATGAGCCGGGATGATCATCTGCATTTTTTC
>JAIBDK010000164.1 GCA_024679435.1 Gammaproteobacteria bacterium
CCCGGGAGAAATGTTTGCACACTGGCTCTAATCTCCCCGTTTTCGTCCAGCGATTCCAGAACAAAAGGCAAATCACTCTCCGCAATTATGGAACGGTAAGCAACATAATTTCTTTCCATTTCTGCGCGAACGGTAATACCAGTCTGAGTCGCATTTTCGGTCTCAGAACCCGCAACTGGTGCTGCCAATGTAGAAATCGCCAGCACACCAACCAAAACGAAATGTTTACTTATTAATAGCATAAAGAATATTTTATTTTGCCCACCCATTGTATTGTCAATACATCCAAACTTACAGCAATGATTACCATAATCGAAACGATATTTTTAATCTTTTTTTACAGGAGTTGCTATTTGTTTATACCAAAATACACCATAATCCAGCGTTTAAAAATTCATCCAGGCATCAGGAATTATTGCAATGACATCCATGACAGCAGGTGAAGCGCTGGTCGATCTACTATCAGCCTATGGAGTTGATACGGTATTCGGAATCCCCGGCACACACAGTATCGAACTTTATCGCGGGCTTCAATCCAAAAAAATCCGCCATATTTCTCCTCGTCATGAACAAGGCGGTGGCTTTATGGCAGACGGATATGCACGAGCGAGCGGAAAGCCCGGCGTCTGTTTCGTCATTACCGGCCCGGGAGTTACTAACATTACCACCCCTATGGGCGAGGCTTACATGGATTCGGTTCCGATGTTGGTGATATCCCCGGTTAACGACCCCGATCCAGATGAAATAAATCGAGGCAGGTTGCATGAGATCACTAGCCAGGAGAAAGTCACTCGTCCAATCAGCGCATTAACGGTGACAGCAGCGACAGCTTCAGAAATACCAGAGGCGGTACATGCGGCCTTCGACATATTCAACGGCCAACGCCCAAGACCGGTTCATATCAACATTCCACTATCAGTCATTCCAGAATTGGTTCCATCCCCCTGGCTACCAAAATCAGAAAACGGCCCCGCAACCGCTTCGGACACTGAAGTCAAGCAGGCGTTGAATATTATCAATAAGGCAACCTCCCCCTGCCTGATTATTGGCGGAGGAACAACATCCGGCAGGCAGCAAATAATTGAGCTGGCTGAGAAATTATGTTGTCCCGTTCTATCTACGGTAGCGGGTCGCGGAGTGATCCCAAAAAACCATCCCCTTGGTGTTGGCGCCCAACTCCGGGCATCCTATGTCCAACACGTATTACAAAACTCAGATCTCGGAATTTTTATCGGCACGGAATTTTCCCAAACCGATCACTGGAACGATGATTTAGCATTACCTGCAAAACAGATTTGGGTCAATCTTGATCCGCACGCTCTCAAGAAATCTAAACTTTGTTTATCTATCCTTGCGGATTGTATCGATTTTTCAAAACGACTTGCTCTGTCACTGCCGTCTGCGGAGCATTCTAAAATCGAAATGATCCACGCGAAGTGCGCGGATTATCGAATGCAACAGCAAACCGAACTTACGCCTAAAGAGAGACTTCATTGGGAAGTGCTGGAGGCGATCACACAATTTGTTCCCGAAAACGTTACCATCGTAAGCGACATGACCCAGTTGGCATATACTGCTGTAGGCTTTTTACCCATGAACAGACCCAATCAATGGCTCCATCCGACAGGGTACGGCACGTTGGGGTATGCTCTGCCGGCAGCGATCGGCGTGGTGCTTTCCAACGAAGCCAATCCAGCGCTTGTCGTTGTTGGTGATGCGGGTTTTCAATACACATTTGCAGAGATGACGCTAGCCGCAGAACTCAACCTCAATATAGTAATTTTATTGTGGAATAACAATGCTTTAAAGCAAATTCAGGACGATATGGATAACGCTCATATTGACCGCATCGGCGTCACTCAGAAAAACCCTGACTTTGTCGCGTTGGCCAAGGCCTGCCATTGGCAAGCTTGGGAAGTTCAAAGTCTTGAGGCACTGGGCATTGATCTTGAGCATGCTTTTGCAAACTCCAGCCCGGTGCTACTCAAAGTCGATGAACCATTGCTGAGATAAAACTAACACCGTCATTGCTGCGACAGAGTATCAATTCACGTAAAGTCGCATTTCTTTACGCCATCATCCTGACTCTAATGTTGCCATTTTACGGCGCATAAAAATACTTGGAAAAACGGTCTTTCCAGACAAATACACGATTCCGAATGCTTTACATGGCGCAAAAATTAGCCCATTCTCCACTGCGAAAAACGGCCCGTCTCGACCAACATAACAAGTATGAAGAAACCTGTCCACGGACGCTACCATCAGCCTCTCACCGGCGCTTTTCTGGCGTTTGCCTCGATGTCATTCTTTGCCTGTCAGGATGCCGTTATAAAACTGCTTTCGTCAAACTATTCACTATTCCAGATTTTATTTATCCGCAGTGGCATCATCATTTTACCGTTGTTCTTTATCCTGCTATACCGCTACGGTACTACCGCATTTATTACCAAAAAGCCCGTCGAACACGCCCTGCGGGTCTTATTTAACTTTGTTGCTTTCCTAAGCTACTATTTTGCAATTTCCAGGCTACCTCTTAGCCAGGCAACTGCAATTGCCATGTCTGCACCCTTGTTCATGACGGCATTGTCCGGGCCACTTTTAGGAGAACACGCAGACTTTAAGCGCAAGGTCATTCTTGGAGTCGGATTTTGTGGCGTGATTCTGATTGTTCAACCAAACGTTGAAAATACTGACTGGATTGGAACCATCGCTGTGCTCTTCGGTGCATTCATGTTTGCAATGCTGGGAATACAGACAAGAAAAATATCCGCTACCGAATCGACTGAACTCATGGTATTTCTAGGAGCTGCCACCTTCTTCTGTGTAACTGGAATATCATTAGGTCTGGGATGGGCAAACTGGGTTTATCCATCCATTCACGACTGGACGCTGCTTGCAGGAGTAGGAATAATTTCCTTTTTTGCCCAGTTTCTTATCGTCCACTCCTACCAGTTCGCCGCGGTATATATCATTGCACCGTTCGAATATGTCACCATTTTATGGGCACTGATTCTCGGCTGGATACTTTTCTCCGAGATTCCTACAGGTACAATGCTCGCAGGGTCACTGATTGTCGTCATCTGCGGTCTGATAATCGTTCATTTCGAGCACCGGCAGGGGCCACCGGGTAAAATTGCTCACTAGCAATATACCAACAATAAGCCAACCATCGATTCACCTAATCAAGAGTCTCATTCTTCAGAAATTCCTCCAAGTATCTCGTTTAGAATAGCCTCGCGGTCCTGATCATGTCGAGGAGCCGCACGCCGGGTAGGAGGATCCTCGTAAGCAGAAAACTTAACCGGGTTTCCAGGCATTTTAAATTCCGTACCGTCATCATTTTGCGCCGAAACGATCATATTCCTTGCCTTTACATGCGGATCATTCACAACCTGCTCAATATTATTGATGGGCCCTGAAGGAATACCAGCACTCTGCAGAATTTCCAACCAGTCACTGACCTTACGATCTCCTAGTGTTTGTTCCAGTTCATCATAGAGCGCCTGATAATTATTCGTTCTATCTGCATTAGAGGCAAACCGAGTATCTGTAAGCAAATCGGGTCGTTCGAGTACCTGACACAAATTTTTAAACATTCCGTCATTTCCGGCAGCCAGTATCACATACTCATCATTTTTTGCCCGTAACCCGGCAAATGGCGTTATAGACGGATGACGCAATCCAATTGGGCCTGGAACAACATTTTCAGCAAAATACCGGCTCACTGCGTTTTCCAGAATGGCCACCTGGCAGTCGAGCATACCGACATCAACCTTGACACCTTTACCGGTGACTTCACGATCATACAATGCAGCCAGCACACCACTTAGCCCAAACATGCCGGCAGTAATATCCCCGATAGATGTGCCGACACGCATAGGCTTTTCAGAATCGTGGTCGCCAGTCAAGCTCATAACACCACCCATTCCCTGAACTACCAGGTCATAAGCAGGACGATCACTATAAGGACCTGTCTGACCAAATCCTGATACCGCCGCACAGATCAGCCTTGAGTTGATCGATTGCAGTGTTTCCCAATCATAGCCGAGACGATCCAGTGTTCCCGCACGAAAATTTTCGACAAGCACATCGGCCTTTCTCATAAGCTTTTCCAGAATCTCCAAATCCCCATTATCTTTTAAATTCAGTGAAATACTCTCTTTCCCACGATTAATCGTCGCAAAATAAGCTGAATCCCCGTTCACGAATGGACCGAAATGGCGTGCGTCATCACCTTTTTCTGGCATCTCTATTTTTATAACTCGCGCTCCCATATCTGCCATCATCATGGTCAGATAGGGCCCTGCCAGCACCCGGGTCAGGTCAATAACGGTAATGCCTTCCAGAGGGGCCTTACGAATACTCATTGAAAATTCCTCGATTAAAATAATGACCGCAATAAAATTTCGTCGATTTGATACGGCGCTAGATTCAACAACAGTGATCCTTTAATTCTGCCCCTTCACTAAATCTGGTTAGTCTAACGCCAGTGCACTGCGAACACATTGTTGGAAAAATATCGTGCCGGGTTCTCTTTCTGACGAAAGGACACCGGTATTGTATACCCCGCCTTGAAGATTCTTCTGAACCAATTGACATATACCCATATCCTCCTCCATGACCTGATTGGAAAACTCGATCGTTTCACGGCGTGATGCGGAATCAATTTCAGGGTTAAACCAAAACCATCTTTGCATACGCGCACTTTTTTCATCCACAGGAATTATTCTCTCTATGTTGAAATCATTCATGGAAAAATGAATCAACAGACCCGGAAATTTGTAAATCCAGAATCCCGGAGAGCCCTGCTCTGACTGATCCTTGTAGGTAACATTAAAACCTATAAAATTACCATTCTGATAAGATTGAATCCGGGTGTGGCTTTTTATCAACGAACGGTTAAGTCGAGGATGGACGCTGCCAAGATGATAGCCTTCAGCAGAGTTATCGCTGTAGTTTTTCCAGTTTGCGCCACATTTATTGGTTCTAACTGAGTCGAAATCCATGCCTGCTACGGACGGAAAATCTGCGGCAATTGTTACAATATCTCCCAGCCATTTCTCAAGCGATATAATATCCGGATCCAGACTGGCGAAAACCAGATTATTCCAGACTTCAACCCGCACCGGCATCAGCCCATAGTTTTTTTTATCTAACTGATTTTCAAATCCGGGCGCTTGAATCAGACTTCCTTGCAAATCATACGTCCAACCGTGATAGGGGCAAGTGAAACGCTGAAGCTCTCCCTGCTGGGCCACACATACCGGCGATGCCCGGTGACGACAAAGGTTCAGAAAGCCCTTAATGCCATTATTAATTCGAAAATCAGCTTCATTATCGCACGCATTCACGCCAGAGCGCACCAGAACGACCGATTGTCCGGCAATGGTTTCCGTGACATATTCTCCCGCAATAGCCAAAGCGTCAACATGGGTAATAAAGATCCAGTTTTTTCGGAATATTTTGTCCTGTTCGAGCGCGTAGATTTCAGCATCGAAATACCAATTGGCAGGAATGGATTCAACAAGGGAGGACATTGTTCACAAGTATGTTTGGTTTTGAGTAACTACGTTTTAAGAAATATCGGGAAAAAATCGCCCGGTGCGCAATCTGATCAGTTCACAGAGCCCAGGTCTGCCATCTCTTTCTGATAAGCAAAAATGGCGGGGGTACCGCCAGTATGAATAAACACAACATTATTGAATTTAGAAAACTTGTTCGAGTTTATTCTATTTAGCAAGCAAGCTA
>JAIBDK010000450.1 GCA_024679435.1 Gammaproteobacteria bacterium
GATCACGAAATCCAGAACAGTCTGGATAAATGAGCCGTAATTTACCGTTACGGCTGCAACATCCCCGGAAGCCTCCTGTAGGACAATAGAAAGTTCGGAGAAATTAACGCCACCCGTCATCATGCCAATTGGCGGCATCAGGACATCACTTACAAATGAGGAAACAATTTTTCCAAACGCCCCGCCAATAACGATACCTACGGCCATATCAACAACGTTTCCGCGCATCGCAAAACTTTTGAACTCCGACATCATACCCATGGTTTTCTCCCTTGATTTTTGCAAATTTACCGGCCTGGAAAAAAGCAGAATAGCCGGGACACCACTATCATAGCGAAAATTTGATTCAATTTTTATGAATCTATCGAAACCGGGTGATGCCCCAGTTTATACTGTGCGACTCTCAAAACGTTTAGCGCAAATTTCATGTTGGAATTTTTAAGTACCTGGCTGATGGGTCTCGGCTTTGCCGACGAAATCACCTATTTTCTGGCTCGCACTATTTCCATAGTGGGGGTAGTGCTGTTGAGTATCGCCGCAAACTTTATTGCCAGGCATTACATCGTATCCACGCTCACCCGTATCATCTCCAAATCCAAGTCCAAATGGGATGATGCCATTGTGCGCCAGAAATCCCTGAGCCGGCTGGCACACCTCGCCCCGGCGTTGGTTATTTATGTATTTGCACCGCTAGCCCTTGAGGGTTTCGATTTAGCAATTGCCCTTCTAAAGGGTGCCTTGCAGATCTACATGATTTTGATCCTTATGCTGGTGTTGGATTCCCTGCTCAATACGTTTGAGGAGATCTACCAGAATTTCAGGGCCGCCAAAGAGATTCCAATCAGGGGATTTATCCAGGTCCTTAAATTGGTGTTGTACTTCGTTGCGGGTATCTCGATTATTTCCATATTATTGAACAAGACACCCGTCTACCTTCTCAGTGGGATCGGCGCGCTGGCTGCCGTCACCATGCTGGTTTTCAAGGATGCGATTCTCGGTTTTGTAGCGGGCATTCAACTGGCTGCAAACAGAATGGTATCAGTGGGTGACTGGATCGAAATGCCAAAATACGGCGCCGACGGCGATGTACTGGAGGTGGCGCTTACCACGGTCAAGGTGCAGAACTGGGACAAAACAATCACCACCATTCCAACCTATGCATTAATAAGCGATTCATTTAAAAACTGGCGCGGCATGTCGGAATCCGGCGGGCGGCGTATCAAGCGTGCGGTGAATATTGATCTTGGCAGTATCAAATTCTGTAACGAGGAAATGCTGGAGCGGTTTGGAAAGATCCAGTATATCTCCGATTACATCGAACAAAAGAAGCATGAACTGGAAAGGTTCAACCAGTCCATAAATGTTGATAACACGAGCCTCGTCAACGGACGACGCATGACCAACATCGGCACTTTTCGTGCCTATGTCCGGGCCTACCTGCATGACCACCCGGCAATCAACAAGGATATGACTTTCCTGGTCCGGCAGTTACCGCCTTCAGAATACGGATTACCCATTGAAGTGTATGTGTTCAGTAACGACATTGTCTGGGCCAACTACGAAGCCATACAGGCGGACATATTCGACCATATCCTTGCGGTTGTCCCGGAGTTTGACCTGTGTGTCTACCAAAACCCGACGGGCAGCGACTTTCGCACAGCCTGGGGTAATCGTGCTGAACCTGACAAGTTATCCTGAAAATTTAAACTGTTATTGCTTGCTTGTGGCCGGGCTTCTGTTATAGTGCGCCGCTTCCTGGCACACATCGGTCTGTGCCAGATACTCCCGGCCCGCAATTTCGCAGGCTGCG
The DNA here is from genome assembly GCA_024679435.1 of Gammaproteobacteria bacterium. Taxonomy (GTDB): domain Bacteria; phylum Pseudomonadota; class Gammaproteobacteria; order Arenicellales; family Poriferihabitantaceae; genus JAIBDK01. Next base: position 1,811 of record JAIBDK010000450.1, read on the forward strand.
GAGACCCATAAAGATTTAGCCTGGACCGACCCATGCAGTGAAAGTATCACGGCGTTTGGGCAGGGCGATCTTGGAGTAAAAATCACACATGTTATTTTCAGATCTTGGCCTTTCGGCCGAATTGTTGCGCGCGACAGAAAAACAGGGTTACGACAAAGCAACCCCGATTCAGGCGCAAGCGATACCACATATTCTTGAAGGCCGCGATTTGCTGGCCGGTGCCCAGACGGGTACCGGAAAGACAGCGGGCTTCACACTGCCCCTGCTTCAGCGCCTA
>JAIBDK010000361.1 GCA_024679435.1 Gammaproteobacteria bacterium
AACAGAACGCCCCGAACATATCATTCAGGAGAAACAGGGGATCTTGAGATGGTTATTAACCTTATCCGAGCACAATATCAGTCAGAATCGCTCTACCTTGCCGGATTCTCTCTGGGAGGAAACGTGATATTGAAATGGTTAGGGGAAAATCCGCGACAGGATTTGGTGGCTAAAGCGGTGGCCGTTTCGCCACCATTTGATTTGTCTGCTGTGTCTCGTCGCCTTGATCAGGGGTTCTCACGAATGTACCGGAATATAATTTTAAGAGGATTGAGGAAGCACGTTAAAAGCAGGCAAGCGATGCTTCAATCGGAGGTTGACCTGGAAGCCGCTTACAACGCTAAAACTTTTACCGAGTATGATGATGCAGTGACGGCTCCTTTAAATGGATTCAGGGATGCGCAAGATTACTATTCGAAAAGCAGCTGTCGGCAATTTCTTGACACAATATCAAGACCGGTATTGATTATCCATTCCAAAGATGATCCCTTCTCAAGTCCCGACATAATTCCCTCAAAATCAGAACTGGGTCCTGGTGTCATTCTGGAGCTAAGTGAACGAGGTGGGCATTTAGGATTTGTTTCAGGCCGAAACGGGCTAGCGGTTGATTACTGGTTGCCGCACCGTATTGCTGATTTCTTTAGTAGTCCCTGAACGTCTTTTTTTTCATCTATCAATAACGTCAGAGCGATGCCCCTGGCGTGATTGTCAGTGTCAGCACCGAATTGGTGCACCTCCCTTTTATCCTGCACAACAACCGTGCGACTAATTCTGTGTTCATATCTCCATATATCTAACATATTGAATATAAAGAATAAAATAGTTGGCATGATGATTGCATTCATTCCTGTTAGACGCCTCTTACTGGATTGGCGAATCCATCTAATTTCCGGAGAAAAACATGAAACTGATAGTGGCAATCATCAAACCTTTCAAGCTCGATGATGTTAGAACCGCATTGTCCGAGCTTGGGATCAATGGCATGACCATTACTGAGGTGAAGGGTTTCGGTAGGCAAAAAGGCCACACCGAACTCTATCGAGGTGCTGAATACGTTGTCGACTTTTTACCAAAAGTAAAACTTGAAGTGGCGGTTGCGAGTGATATGGCAGAGCGAGTTGTTGAGACCATTATTGAATCTGCGATGACAGGAAAAGTAGGTGACGGCAAGCTGTTTGTCTATGACATCGATAAGGTCATACGAATTCGTACCGGCGAAATGGACCAGGACGCGATCTAGTATTCCGATGGATACCTAATTAGCGAACACATACTAACAATTTATCAAGAGATTAAAAAAAAGTGGAAAACAATATATTTCATCTCCAGTATGCGCTGGATACATTTTACTTCCTGGTTTGCGGTGCCCTTGTGATGTGGATGGCCGCTGGATTTTCGATGCTTGAAGCCGGGCTGGTTCGATCAAAAAATACAACTGAAATACTGACAAAAAATGTGGCGCTTTATGCTATTTCCTGCACTATGTATCTGATATGCGGTTATCAGATTATGTATGGTGGCGGGATATTTCTGTCCGGCATTGCCGATATTGATGTGGATGGTGTGCTGGGGGAATTTGCCACCCGCGAAGGTGGCTTCGAAGGGGGGTCGATTTACTCTTCGGCATCGGATTTCTTTTTTCAGGTGGTGTTTGTTGCTACTGCGATGTCTATTGTTTCCGGGGCTGTAGCAGAGCGAATGAAACTTTGGGCATTTCTTGCTTTTGCGGTGGTTCTTACCGGGTTGATATATCCTCTTGAAGGTGCCTGGACCTGGGGTGGTGCGGACGTATTCGGCATGTTTAATTTAGGTGATCTTGGCTTTAGTGACTTCGCCGGTTCCGGTATTGTGCATATGGCAGGCGCTGCCGCGGCTCTGGCCGGTGTGTTGTTGCTTGGTCCGCGAAAAGGCAAGTACGCAAAGGACGGCTCTATCAAGGCCATTCCCGGCGCCAATCTTCCCCTCGCTACTATCGGTACGCTGATACTGTGGATGGGCTGGTTTGGTTTTAACGGGGGTTCCGTTTTAAAACTGGGCGATATTTCAAGCGCCCATAGCGTTGCGATGGTGTTTCTCAATACCAACGCTGCTGCGGCCGGTGGGGCAATTGCTTCACTGGTATTAGCCAGAGTATTGTTTCGTAAAGCAGACCTCACCATGTTGTTGAACGGAGCCCTTGCCGGACTGGTGGTTATTACTGCAGAGCCGTCAACGCCTAGTCCGTTGATGTCAGTTATTTTTGGTGCGATGGGTGGAGTGCTTGTGGTTTTCAGTATCGTTTTTCTTGACAAGATTAAAATTGATGATCCTGTAGGGGCAATATCCGTTCACGGCAGCTGCGGACTGCTGGGCTTACTCCTGGTGCCGCTGACCAATGACAGTGCTCTGTTTTCTGGGCAGGTTCTGGGAGCCGCGACGATTTTTGTCTGGGTTTTCGCAAGCAGCCTTGTGGTATGGGGTGTGCTTAAGGTCGTAATGGGTATCAGAGTAGAGGAAGAAGAAGAGTTTGCCGGGATGGACTTGAGTGATTGTGGGATGGAAGCGTATCCGGAATTCACCAAGGCGATTTAGACGTTGACAGCGACAGGAAGGTATTTCAGCCGAAGCGGAGGAATCTCCCACAACCTAGCGCCGACTCAAACTTGGGGTGAGGCTATGGAGATTCCTTCGTCTGTTGTTCAGGATGGCACGGGTAGTGTCTCTTATTGGCTCAGATCAGCGTCGCCTATATTGTGTCCCCATTCGCGTTTCGCTGATAAATAACGTTTGTTCCATTGTGAAACTCCGGTGACGTGTTTTTCAATCGAGATCTTATCCAGACCGGCTTCAGTTAGATCTTTAATCTTCTTTGGGTTATTGGTGAGCAGTCTCATGGGTCGGTTTCCGATGAAATGCAAAATCAATGCCGCGGCATCTGTGAACTCCCTGGAATCCGCGGGCAGCCCGAGTGATTCGTTTGCCTGATAAGTATCCTCTCCGGTGTCCTGAAGGAGATACGTTGCGGCTTTTGCCCAAAGGCCGATACCTCGCCCTTCATGGCCGGCCATGTAAACAATCATCCCTCCCGCAGGGTCGGAAGCAATACGATCCACTGCTGCCGCGAGCTGCGGGCCACATTCGCATCTTTCAGATCCAAAAACATCTCCGGTCAGGCAGTTTGAGTGGACCCGTACCAGAGGATTGTCAGAATGGACA
>JAIBDK010000377.1 GCA_024679435.1 Gammaproteobacteria bacterium
CCCAAAGCCGGAAGGCGGGGGGCACTGGCTATGATAAATGCACTTTCCGAAGCAACGGCCCAGAAACCTGATTACAATTCACCATCAGGATATAATCAGGCTTTAGCCCATCTCAATGCCGTGGTCCACCCTGCCAGTCTGGTGTTTATGTTCAGTGATTTTTACGCTATGGATCAAACATCGGAGAAACTGATAACAAAAATAAGACAGCACAATGACATTGTCGCCTGTCAACTCGTTGACCCTATTGAAAAAACCCCACCCACGGCAGGCCGCTACGCCATTACGGATAATGTTTTGGGCAAGAATTCTGCTACGCTTAACACCGCTGAAAAGCATAGTCGCAAGCAATACCTTTCTATATACGATGAACGAAAGAAGCGCCTTGATAAGATAATGAATTCAATGCGTATTCCGGTGATCGAGCTGGTCAACGGGCAAAGCGTTACCGAAGTAATGCAGTCTGTTTTTGGGAAATCCGTTTCAACCAAACGCTAGATTGCAGAAAAACCCGGTACCAAGCTCGCCGCAAGATTTCCTTACCCGCTGCCCATTTTTTTCAGGGACTATAAACCGCCAGGCAATTCAATCAAATCTGATTGACAGCTTTTACCGAAGAGATATCCAGAGGCCTGGTTAAAGATTCACTGTTTTTATGGAGTTTTATCTTCTCCATAATGCTTGCACGCACCCCTTTTTCATCAAGACCAATCTCAGCCAGTTGCTGCAGCTGGCTTCCATGATCCACATGTCGATCCGGGATGCCCAAATTCAAAACCGGAATCTGAATGTCGTTTTCGGCGAGGCATTCATTCACTGCCGAACCCGCGCCACCCATAACAACATTTTCCTCAATGGTCACAATCAACTGGTGGGTACGCGCCATCTCCAGAACCATAGACTCATCAATTGGTTTTATAAAGCGCATATTGACAACCGTTGCCTGCAGAGACTCCGCCACTAATTCCGCCGTTTGCACCATGGTTCCAAAGGCCAGGATAGCCACACTTTTATCGTCTGACTGTCGTCGCAGTTCCGCTTTTCCAATGGGCAACAATGTCATTTTCGAATCTTCTGCAACACCCGGACCACCCCCTCTGGGATATCTTACGCTAGCCAGCCCAGGATGCGTATGGCCGGTATACAGCATATTTCTGCATTCGGCCTCATCTGCGGGAGCCATGATGACCATGCCCGGAATACACCGCAAAAATGAATAATCGTAAACCCCGGCATGAGTTGCACCATCAGCTCCTACCAGGCCAGCTCGGTCTATGGCGAACAAAACATCCAGATCCTGAATGGATATATCATGGATAATCTGATCATAGGCTCGCTGCAAAAACGTCGAATAAATTGCCACAACCGGTTTCAGCCCTTCGCAGGCGAGGCCAGCAGCAAATGTCAGAGAATGTTGTTCTGCAATACCCACGTCAAAATAACGTTGGGAATACTCTTCAGAAAAACGAACCAGACCCGAGCCCTCTCGCATCGCCGGAGTAATACCGATCAAACGTTCGTCTTTTGCGGCCATATCACATAACCAGTCGCTGAAAACGTTGGTATAGGATCGGCCTTTTTTCTTCACTTCAATCTTCCCGGTATCCGGATTGAATGGCGTAACGCCGTGAAAAACACAAGGGTTTCCTTCGGCAGGTTCAAAACCTTTCCCTTTCTGGGTAACCACGTGAAGAAATCGGGGCCCTTCCATCTCCTTCATATTCTTCAGTGTCTGAACAACCGTATCGACATTGTGGCCATCAATGGGGCCAATGTAGTAAAACCCCAGCTCCTCAAATAGCGTGCTCGGCATCACCATGCCTTTCATATGCTCTTCCCAGCGCCGCGCATAATCTTTCACCGGTGGAGGCAATGTACTCAAGACTGTCTTACTGCCCTCCCTAACCGTTGTATAGGCATGTCCAGATAGAATTCTGGCCAGGTAGTTGGAAATTGCCCCAACGTTGGGAGAGATAGACATTTCGTTGTCGTTCAATATAACCAGCAAATTTGCATCTAGATCACCGGCGTTATTCAGCGCCTCAAATGCCATCCCGCCGGTGAGTGCACCGTCACCGATAATCGCCACAACTTCGCGTTCTTCCTGCTTCTGTCCGGCAGCAACAGCCATCCCAAGAGCGGCACTCAGAGAAGTGCTGGCATGACCTGCACCAAAGGTATCATAGTCACTTTCAGTTCTCTTCAAAAAACCCGACAATCCTCCGTATTGACGTATCGAAGCAAATTGGTCTCGCCGACCGGTCAGAATTTTGTGGGGATAGGCCTGATGACCAATATCCCAAACCAGGCGATCCTCCGGGGTATTAAAAACATGATGCAACGCAATGGTCAACTCGATAGTGCCAAGGCCTGGAGCAAGATGTCCGCCGGTCTGAGAGGTAACATCAATTAGAAAATCTCTCAATTCATCCGCAAGCTGGTTCAAGCCAGCGGAATCCATGCCGCGGATATCCGCAGGATCGTTAACCTGATCCAGAAGAGGATATTTACTGCTGTTGCTGCTCATAATGAGGTCTTGGTGAGGCTCTCAATAGATTCCGGAAGATTCCAGATGAATTTCGTATGGTAAATCAAGTGAATAGATAGCGAATCAAATAAATCAGTTACTACGTGAAACGACAAATTTTGCAAGCTGTTTAAGAAAGGTTGTATTATCCCCTAAACCGTCCAGAGATTCGATAGCCTGTGAAGACAGATTTTCCGCTGTTTCCCGGGCATGCTGCAATCCTAATATCGACACATAAGTGGATTTATTCATTCGTTGGTCTGCTCCCGCGTGCTTGCCAAGCCGCTCGCTGCTGGAGGTATAGTCCAGAACGTCATCAGCAATCTGGAATGCCAGCCCCACCCGCCGGGCAAAATCCGAAAGTTGTGAACTAGCCCTAGAAGAGACGGATTCAGATGCCAGCACACCGAGCACCGCCGATGCCTCGATCAGAGCACCGGTTTTCATTACATGCATCCTCTGCAACCTTTCAACAGTCAGGTTGATGCCTGAA
>JAIBDK010000204.1 GCA_024679435.1 Gammaproteobacteria bacterium
AAAATGCGTTGACTTGTATTGATATTGCCTGCGCCAGGATATCGTCAAAACTCCTCAGAGATTCACGAGATTTTGAACCATGGATATAGTCAGGGTTAACGTAATAACGCTCAAGATAGTAGAAACAAGGATGCTGGCGGAGGCGCGCTGGGGAGCAACATTATAGTGCTGGGCGATAATATAGATATTTCCCGCCGTGGGCATGGCCGCGGTAGCGATCATTATTGTTGCGGCAAAAGGTGTAATATCAAATAGTTGTAGAGAGGCAAATGCCACGGCTGCGGGGTGGAGTATCAGTTTGGCAAATGACAACCAAATTGCCACACTTATCCGTTCAGCACTTCGAGCAACCAGCGATCCTCCAATCGCAAACAGCGCGCACGGCGTTGCGGCCGCGCCCAGCATAACAAGAAACGAAGATAAAGGTCCGGGCCGAGGGAGTTTTAGTATCGACCAGATTAATCCTGCAACCATTGCCATGATCATCGGATTTTTAACTAATCCGGTGAGAATGGTGGAAACAACCCCTCGCGAAAGGCGCCCATCCTGACTGCCGGTGATTACCGCCACTATCAAACTTCCAAACAGGACTAGATCAACGGTCAAAATCAGAAGCATGGGCGCAGCAGCCTCGTTGCCAAAAATGAGTATCAAAACTGGAATTGCGAGGAAACCAACATTTCCAATTACACCGCATTGTGCCTCCACGGATGCTTCGGCTATTCCGCATTTTCGTGCTTTGGCAACCAGCATGACCAAAAGGTAAACAACCATGCTCGCAGATGCGTAAGCCAGAACAAAATGGAGATCAAAAATTTCGCTGATAGGAAGTTTTGACGAAAAATCAAACAGCATTGCTGACAGAGCAAAATAAAATACAAACTGCGAAAGATGAACAATTGCCTGTTGTGGCAGAAACCCCGAACGGACTGCAAGATAGCCTCCTCCAATCAGGGCGAAAAAGGGAAGAAGCTGAAAGAAAATTTGTAACAAAGTAACTTAAGAATAAACTGGGGTTACCCAGTGATGGTATCCGGGTTCTTCTCCGATCAGGATGTTATAAAAGAGCGTTCCGAGGGCCTGAGTCATCGGGCCTTTTTTTCCGTCTCCGATAACACGGTGATCAATGCTGCCTACCGCGGCCATCTGTACGCCGGTTCCGCAGAAAAATGCCTCGTCAGCCATATAAAGTTCGGATCGATCTATTTCTCGTTGCTCTACGGTAACGCCCAGTTGGTCTCGGGCAATTTCAACCATGGATCGTCGGACCACACCTTCAAGCAGGTTGGCAGTGATGGGAGGGGTAATCAGCACGCCGTCTCTGACCATCATAAAATTTGCCGCTGTGGCTTCGGAAATATGCCCGTCCTGATTCAGCAAAATAGCTTCGTTAAAACCACTGAGCATGGCGTCGCTCTTGGCAAGTGCACTGTTTACATACGTTCCATTGACCTTTCCCCGAGCGGGAATAGCGGTGTCGTCAACTCGGCGCCAGCTGCTGACACATACCGACAGGCTTTCAACATCAGGCAGGTAATCACCGGTAGGTTGGCTGAAAATTGCAACCTTGTCATTGGCGTCGTGAAGCCATACCCGAAACACGCCTTCGTCCTTATAAGCAATAGGGCGCACATATACGTTTTGCTCCCATTGCTCCCGGCGCAATAGTTCCAGCGTAACTTGCTGAAGCTGTTCGTTGCTGTATTCAATAACACTATGGAGCAATTGGGCACTGTTGAGAAAGCGTCGATAATGATCTTCCAGCCTGAATACATACAGCTGCTTTTGAGTTTCATTCCAGTAACCGCGGATGCCGGCAAAACAACCGGTTCCGTAGTGCAGGGTATGATTTGTAATGCTTATTTTAGCCTGATCAATGGGGACAATTTTGCCCTCGAAAAAAGCGAGTGTAGTCATAAGTTTAAATTATTTGATGGGTTGCTTCGATCTCTAGATCAAAAAGTTGCTCAGATAAAAGAAAAGGATACGTTGCCCAGGATACCGTAATCCGCAGTAATCCGGTCGCCTGCGTTAGCATAATACACGTTACAGGCGGTGCCCGTAGTCACGATATCTCCGGCCTTGAGAGACTTTCCTCGGCTTATCAGGTGATTTGCCAACCAGGCCATTACATTCAAGGGACTGCCGAGAACGTTTGCACCGTTACCCAGTGCGTTGATCTGATCATTAACGTAAAGCGTTACTGGGTACCGGGCCAAGTCCTGTTTCTTCCATAAAACCGCATCTGGCTTTCCCAAAATACTGGCGCCGTGTATCGCATTATCGGCGATTAACGCATTCCCGCCGACCTGGGTAAAATCGTTGTATCGGTGGTCGACGATTTCTACGCCGGGAACGAAAGATCCAATATGCTGTTTGATGGTATCGGCGGTATAGGGTTCGCCCGCCTGGGGTGCATCATTGGCCATCACAAAAACGAATTCAAGCTCTACCACCCGTCGAACAAAATCGGAGGCACACAGGGCAATATCTTCCGGGTAGGTGGAATGGCTCATCATTCGGCCGGAGAAAGGGCCGTTTACGTTAAGCAATTCCATGATCGGCTTGTTGGTGCACGCGAGTTTGTAACCGCAGGATATTGAGTTGTTTTGCGCTGTCAAATTTTGAACCAAAACCTTCTGAATGGCATAGGCGCCGGCTTCAGAATCCGGATAGAGTTCGTCGGGGATATTGTCTATTGTGTGCTTATTGATACGATGGTTCAGTAGAAAAGCTGCGGCTTCTTGTTCCGGTGTCATGGCGTTGTGTTGGTCAAAATCGGGCAATGAATCAGAGTCGTAGTGTATTGGAACAGGGAGCCTCTTTCCATAAGAAACGCATATCAAAGGTTTGGGGGTATGTCGCCACATACTGCAATAAATATTGACTATAATAGGGCGCTACTTTTTAACTTCAACAGGGCTGCAAGATGCATTGGATTGTTTATCTATCCGGAGAAATTCACACTGATTGGCGTGAGCAGATCAGCGAAGGCGCTATCAAACTGAATCTGCCGGTTACCTTCGTGTCTCCCGTGACCAATCACGAGGCCAGTGATGCTGCGGGAGACATGCTGGGAAATGATGAAAGCGGTTTTTGGCGCGACCACAAGTCTTCCAAGGTGAATAGTTTGCGCACAAAAAACCTTATTGAGCAATGCGATATTGCGGTTATTCGGTTTGGTGATAAATATAAACAGTGGAATGCAGCCTTTGACGCCGGTTATTGTGCCGCGTTAAACAAGCCCTATGTCACTCTTCATGGTGAAGACATTGTGCACCCACTCAAAGAAGTTGATGCTGCCGCCATGGCCTGGGCGCAACACCCTTCCCAGATTGTAGAAATACTCAAATACGTCACCACGGGTTAGTCGCTATAAGGGGATTGATAAAAAATCATTTCCTAAAACCCGGACCCTCGATAACTTTAAAAATTGGGTAAAGGACAGCTTTACGTTGTATTGCTGACGACGTTGTTGTCGTTTTCCACACTGTATACGCCCCAGCCGATTCTCCCGCAATTGGTAACCGAGTTTGGAGTTACCGATGCCAGTGCGGCATTGCTGGTGACGTTCACCCTGATTCCGTTAGGTTTGGCCCCGATCGTATACGGCTATTTTCTTCAGGCGATTCCGGCCAGAACAATGCTCAGATTTGCGCTTGCGGCGCTTATTCTGGACCAGTTGCTGATATTTCTATCCTCAGAGTTCTGGCAGATCCTTTTCCTGAGGGGGGTGCAGGGTTTGATTCTGCCTGCACTGTTTACCTCGTTGATGACGTATTGTGCGTCGATGTCTTCTCCCGATAGGATTCGTTCGGTGATGGGGTTATACGTGGCGGCGACCATTGTTGGTGGCTTTTCCAGTCGTTTATTATCTGGTTATCTGGCCTCTTCTTTGGGATGGGAATGGGTGTTTCTGGTGCTGGGTGCTGCGTTGGTTGTGCCATTGTTCCTTACTGGAAAATTGCGGGCAGACACAGAAATAAACTTTGCTCGTCTGGATGTTCAGGCGATTTCCCGCATTGTTAAGGTTCCGGTGTATCGGAATGCCTATTTATCGCTGATGATTATGTTTTTTGTTTTTGCTGGTATTCTGGCGTTAGCTCCGTTCCATGTCCGGGAAATTGATCCCGGAGTAAGCAGCTTTACGATTTCTCTTCTATATCTGGGTTATATCGTTGGTATTCCAGCGGCCGCATTTAGCGATCATCTTACCCGGATGTTTGGGGGCGTTCGAAATGCGCTATTGTTTGCCCTGGTTATAACCATGCTGGGTCTTGGCCTGGCTCAAATCTCGAATATTATGGTGCTGTCGGTGATGATGGTTGTTCTGGCAGCAGGCTTTTTTCTGGTGCATTCGGTTCTTTCAGGTTTCCTCAACGATGTTGCCAGAGAGCACAAGGGCGTGGTTAATGGTGTTTACGTTACGGCATACTATCTCAGTGGCGCCGTTGGCTCGTGGTTGCCGTTTCTTGTTTATCAGGATATTGGCTGGAACATCACCATGCTGGCACTGCTGTTTTTGCTAGGCTTGTCGGCTATTTTTATCCTCGGACTTGCGCGCTGCGAAACACGGAAAATGACAAAGGAAGGTTGACTGGATGGCCACCACCCGCTTTTAGAGCAGAGGCACAGGGTCTAACAGAAACTAACAAAATGTGAGTGTTATGGCCCGGGGATTAGGAGATGGCATAGCCACCGTTAACAACCTAAAATACAACGAATAATTTTCATACTATTTTTGCAATGAATTTGCGCGATTTCAAAACTATTCTGGGCAAGGTAATATTCTTGGGAGTAAGCCTTTTGCATCAGACTTCTTTCGCGGGGCCGCAAGCGATCTATCTTGGTGCGAGCAACTCTCCATTGGACAACCCCCACGACATCAAACTGTCCACCGATGCCAAGCTGTTATATGTTTCCGATGTGGGAAATAATAGGGTGGTTATACTGGATGCGGAGACACTAACCATGGTCAGCCATTTCGGTTCAGACAGGCAATC
>JAIBDK010000458.1 GCA_024679435.1 Gammaproteobacteria bacterium
ATTACCAACGCACTTCCCACGGAGAAATCAGCCTGCGAAGGCGTGCCGAACCAAGACTTGATGGCAAAATCCTGTATGAAGTAAAACTTGGCGATGAATTCCTGATGTCAAGCCTATTTAGCGAAGCGGAGGAACAGTTATCCACGATCGGACTGAAAACTCTGGGAGAAAAAAGCCTTGATGTGATTGTGGGTGGGCTGGGGTTGGGCTACACCGCATGGGCAGCGTTAAAATATCCTAACGTAGAATCTTTAATTGTTGTAGACGTAATGAAACCGGTAATTGACTGGCATCAGCGCGAACTGGTACCTCTCGGCCGAGAACTAAACGAAGACCCTCGTTGCGCACTGGTTCATGCGGATTTTTTTGAGCTGGCAACGGCTGATTTCAGAGGCTTTTACAACGACAATTACGAAAAATTAGCCCATGCGGTTCTTCTCGATATCGATCACTCACCCAGTCATTGGTTAAACCCTGAAAACGAGTCATTTTACAGTCCGACCGGCCTCCATAGTCTCGCAAAAAAACTCCATGCGGGTGGGCTTTTCGGAATGTGGTCCAACGATCCCCCGGAAGCAGATTTTATTCAGTTGCTGGAACAAGTGTTTGATTCCGTATGCGCAGAAATCATTCGCTTTCCAAACCCTTATAGTGGCACAGAATCCTCCAACACCATTTACCTGGCTCACAAAAGCCTGTAATAATGACGCTAATCACAACGCACCTCATATCTTACTTCACGCAACTATAATTTCTGTATAAATATTTTTATTCATATTTCTTTTACAAATACTTATTAAGAAGAGCGAATCGCCCATGAGCACAAAACAGCATCGACATGCTGCCGTTGAAGCAATGGTAACTAAGGTCAAAACCCAACTGTCTGAAGGCGTTAATGTCCACTCACTGAATCTGGCTAAAATCGAGTTATTAAAGCTTTGTAGTCAACGACACCTGTTTCCCCGATCTGACTTCCCCGTACCGGATGAAAAACAGATCGAATGGTTCTATTTGATCTATGAAGATAAAAACAGCGAATATGCGCTGTATATCAATTCTGCCCTGCCCTGTCAGACCTATCGGCCTCACAACCATGGTGGATCATGGGCGATTATTGGTGCGGTGGAAGGAGAAGAAAAGCACAGCCTTTATCGGTCTGGGGATGATGGTTCAGTCGAATTTATCAATGAAATCATGGTAAAGCCGGGAACGGCAGTCTCCATGCTCGGGGACGGCATCCATTCGATTTCCGCTCAGGGGAATGCCCCCCTACTGCACCTGCATTTTTATCAAAAGTCTTTTCCAAAACAAGGCAAACGAATTGAATATAATCTCGACACAGGAATCGCTGAGCATTTCTTTCTGAAAGACCTGGATTACATAGTAGATTATCGTTAGATGACTTGAACACATCTTTCAAGGCATTTAAAAATTGACCTGAATCAGAGTGAACTAAGGCTGAATAGATATAAACTAGTGCGATGGTGAGCTTCATTAAACAAATAACAAGCTAACCAACAATATCGGTAAAAGAACTTGGAATTCAAAGATTATTATAAAATTCTCGGTGTCGAAGATTCGGCAGATAATAAAGCAATCAAAGCCGCTTATCGGAAACTCGCCAGGAAATATCATCCTGATGTCAGTGAAGAGCACGACGCAGAAAACCGCTTCAAGGAAGTCAATGAAGCCTGGAATGTTCTCAAGGATGCTGACAAACGAGCGGAATATGACCAGATTCGACAATATGGCAGTCAGCAACATGGTCATGAATTTAGGCCACCGCCAGGATGGCAGTCTGCTTCAGAGTCCGAATTTACGAGCGGATTTGGACACACGGAAGAAGTCTACCAGGGCGATTTTTCGGATTTCTTCGAAACTCTTTTTGGCCAGGCCCGAAAAAAGCAGAACGCGCATTCAGGCTATGCACGGCAAGCAAACCAAACAACCTACAGTCAGCGAGGCAATG
>JAIBDK010000019.1 GCA_024679435.1 Gammaproteobacteria bacterium
AACCAAATACCTTAGGCTAAAAATAAAACTGAGCGCTATAGAAAGAAAACCTACTGTTTTAGACGAATGCCAGTTTAGATAAAGTTACGCCGAGAATCCCAACCACAACCCGCGAAACAACATTGAGGTAATTTATATTTTCGCAGGAAAATTGATTCCGCCCCTAAAAGAGCAAATGCTATAAATTTGTCTGTACAAACGTTATATTGCCACTGGAGACCGCTTTCTAAACTCAAACATATTTAGAAATATCATTTTAAAGTCGATTATTCAACTTGAAGCTCGGGTAATGCAGCCCGATCAAACTAGTTACGATTTATGGCAAATATCCATATACTGACTGACCACGCTTTCGATTCCCTGATCAATACATTCAATGGTCAATGCATGTCCGATGGAGACTTCCAGAATATTTTCAATTTCAAGAAATTGGCCCAGATTCTGCAAATCAAGATCATGGCCGGCATTCACTCCAACACCCAATTCCTGAGCGCGTAACGCTGTTTTCCGATAACGTTCTAACACCTCGTCTCCCGACTGGGTATCAAAGGTATTTGCGTATTCTTCGGTATATAGCTCAATCCTGTCAGCGCCTGCAGCACTCGCCTGTTCAGCCATTTCCGGATGCGGATCCACAAACAAAGAGCTTCTGATTCCAGCCGCACTCAGTCGTTTTAAAACAGGCCGCAGTATGTCAATAGAACTGGCAATATCCCAGCCATGATCAGACGTCAGCTGGTTAACGTCGTCCGGAACCAGAGTACATTGATCCGGGCGAACTTTTTCCACCATTTCCAAGAAGTCTTCAGAAGGGTAGCCCTCAATATTAAACTCTATCTCGGGCATTTTTGCACAAAGCATCCCGAGATCATAGGCATCCTGACGTGTCGCATGCCTCTCATCCTGCCTCGGATGAATCGTAATACCGTTTACCCCCAGAGAGGCAAATTTCTGCGCATAGGCAACCACGTTGGGGTAATCGCGCCCTCTTGAGTTCCTGAGAAGCGCAAGTTTATTGAGATTAATACTTAAGCTGGTCATTTTATACTCCACCCGCCCTGAATGAGGAAGCTTCCCAATTCGGAGTGAATCCCAGCACCTTAACGCTTCCTGGCATCGATGGATTGAATAGATGGTTATGCCAATAGGTTGCCTGGTGTTCCAGCGCATCCCTATCGATCATTCTGATCTTGCAATTCAAATCATATAACTGATTCCCCTGGTTAAAAGAAAGTCGCCCTTCACCGACAGAAATCATCTGGTCGGCGAGTTCGCTGTTTAAAGAATAGACAGCGGTTAACTCATCGTTGAACTCGGTAGGAATCTGATAATAATACTCGGAAAAAAGTTTAATTGCATTTTCATACCGATCCTTGGGGTCTTGAGTTTTGTGAAACATAAACTGGAATTCCTGTATCAGGTCTTCACTGTCGGTTTTCACTATTTGAACATTAACGGGGCCAACTTCCTGCCCAAGAACTTCCAGAGAAGGTTTCATTCCCGGAGACGGAATGCCTTCATTTTTACGCACCGCATACTGTCTAATACGACATTGCCATCCAATGAACTGCTCTCTTAATTCTTCCGGAGTCATGATTTCTGATTATGTTGTTAATTGCTGCACAGCAACCATAGATTGCGCTGCGGAATTTAGTATTTCAAATGTTAACTGGATTTCACATTAAAAGGGGTTAAATGTCTATTAATACTCGCCGTCAAAAGAAAAGGCGTGCGGCCTGAATACAGACCGCACGCCTCCGAAAGGCCTTTACTTTGGTAGTTAGAATTTTCTATAAGCGTTCATCAGATCAACCATCGGATGGGAATGCGACATCTGAAATTTAATCAACAATTCCCGAGCAATCATATCTCGATCCTGCTGATTATCCGGAAGATCAATATCATCAGGAATTGTCACCCAGCCATTAATATTTCTATCAAATACTGCTGCGTTACCCTCCTCGTATCCCATATGCACGTCTTCCAGCCAGTTCAGGTCAGTCCAGCCCATCACTTCCATATACTTTTTCAGGAAGTCGGTACACCGATCCATATCTGGAACCAGGTTAACGTCATATCGATACCCGATATGCTGCCCAATATCTTTCTCACGATCGGTATCAAGACCATCAGATTCAATGAATTTATCTACTTCGTTACTCATGGTTCATTCTCCTAAAATCGTGTCAGGTCGGGACGCCCAACAGTATGTTGAGTTCCGGCTAATGGAACCTGTGCAAGCGCAGAAGCCTCCATAGTTAACGCTGCCAGGTCTTCCGGCTCCAACGAATGGATATTGGTTTTTCCGCAGGCACGAGCCAGAAGCTGGGCTTCGATAGTCAATGTATGCAGGAAGTTATATACCCTCTCCGCCGCGGCATCGGGATCAAGTCTCTTGCGCAATGTTGGATCCTGTGTGGCAACACCCACCGGGCATCGACCCGTATGGCAGTGGTAACAATGTCCCGCTTCAACACCCATCTCATTCTCAAAATCAGCCTCGGGAATCGCCTTGTTACAGTTCAACGCCATCAATGCAGAGTGCCCAATGGCAACGGCATCAGCACCGAGAGCCAGCGCTTTAGCCATATCACCACCATTCCGTATGCCACCGGCGTATACCAGTGAAATCTCACCGGATTTACCAACATCTTCAATAGCACGACGTGCCTGACGAATAGCGGCGATGCCCGGCACACCGGTTTCTTCAGTTGCAAGGTGAGGACCGGCTCCTGTTCCACCTTCCATACCATCAATGTAGATAGAATCGGGACCGGTTTTAGCTGCCATTCTTACGTCATCATATACACGTGCAGCACCGAGCTTCAACTGAATTGGAATTTCACCATTAGTGGCCTCTCGAATTTCGTTGATCTTTAATGCTAAATCATCCGGACCCAGCCAGTCCGGGTGACGGGCAGGAGAACGTTGATCGATACCCGCAGGCAACGATCGCATTTCAGCAACCTGGTCAGTTACTTTCTGGCCCATCAAGTGACCGCCTAATCCAACCTTGCAGCCTTGACCAATAAAAAACTCAACGCAGTCAGCCAGTCGCAAGTGGTTGGGATTAAAACCGTAACGTGACTGAATACACTGGTACATCCATTTTTCAGAGTACCTGCGTTCGTCAGGGATCATTCCACCTTCACCAGAACAAGTTGCCGTTCCGGCCATCGTGGCTCCTCTTGCAAGCGCCGTTTTCGCTTCATAGGACAAAGCACCGAAGCTCATCCCTGTAATGTAAACAGGGATATCCAGTTCCATGGGGCGTTTGGCCTTGGGACCAATAATAGTCTTGGTAAGGCATTTTTCCCGATAACCCTCTATGACGAACCGAGTCAACGTTCCCGGCATAAATGTCAGATCATCCCAGGTCGGAATTTTTTTGAACAGAGAAAAACCGCGCATACGGTATCGTCCAAGTTCAGCTTTGATATGAATATCATCCATCACCTCTGGGGGGAACATGAAACTTTGCCCCAGGTGATTCGTATCTCTTTTTTGTTTAGACATAATATTTTTACTCTTATTATTAGAGAATCAATTTTTTCTCTGATGGCTCAAGATTGTCGTAATTCCACAATTGCTTACCCGATACGAATTTCTTCATATTTTCCACACCACATGCAGGTGAGACATCATAAAGTGCGAGTTTTGAAGTCAACCATTTCAGATCGATTTCTGTCATTTCGCCCGGAACACAATCAACGCCCAAATCTTCAACTTCGCCACCAACATAAATCGTGCCGTCATACATAGAATCTCCGAGGTTCTTTCCCGCATTGCCACAAATGACCATACGCCCACGTTGCATCATAAAACCGGAAAAAGCACCAGTGCGTCCGCCAACAATAATTGTGCCGCCTTTCTGATCTATTCCGGTTCGTGATCCCACATCACCTTTACAAACGAGATCACCACCACGAATAGCTGCACCAAAAGTTGAACCGGCATTACCTTCAATTACCACAGTACCCGCCATCATGTTCTCAGCACACGACCAACCAACACGGCCACTAATGCGAACATTCGGTCCATCAATCAAACCACAACCAAAATAACCCAGAGAACCTTCGAAATTAATATTGGCCCGATTCAAAATACCCACACCAACTCCATGACGAGCCCGAGGGTTTTTGATGGTAATGGTGCCATGACCATCTTCCATTAATGCACGGATTTTCAGATTAACATCTGTAGTTTCCATATCCAGCGCATCAATTTCGGCGGATTTAGCCGGATCCACATCAAATGCCCAGGAATAGGTAAAATTTTCTTCTTCAGATGCGCTAAAAAAGCGTTGCTGTGTCCGACCTTTTAACTGCTCGGCATGCAGCCCCATATCATGGGATTTGTGATCTACGCCTGCCATACTCTTACCTCTCCTTCGTAGGGATCAAATGTGTGAATTTCATTAGGGAAGATACTCCGGATAGAAACTTCTTCAGAAGCCAATCCGACGAAGTCATCACTTTCGTACAGCACCATTGGCTTGGCGGCCATGACGTCTTTAGCCATTCCCAGCTGATCACTTGTTGCGACCAAGTAAGTAAACACACCATCAAGTTCTTCAACTGAACGTTTCATGGATTCTTCCAGATCATCACCTTCAGCCATCCGGTCAGCGATATATACTGCAATCAATTCCGAATCACAGTTCGACATGAATCGATGGCCACGGCGCTCCATTTCCCGGCGAAATGACCAGTAGTTGGTCAACTGTCCGTTATGGACAACCGAAACATCATTGAAAGGATACGCCCAGTAAGGGTGTGCCGACCTAATATCGACATCCGATTCTGTCGCCATCCGGGTGTGACCAATAGCATGGGTTCCCTGAAATCCACTCAATCCGTATTGATCAGACACAACATTGGCATCGCCAAGATCTTTGATCAGCTCCAGACCCTCACCAATGGAAAGTATTTCCACACCTTCAACATCTTCCATGTAATCCGCCATCTTTCGCATATCTCCATCGTAGGAGAAAGTATAGCGGTGCGAATATTCCGTCACTTCGTCACGAAGTTTGACATGAACACCCAGGGAATCCAGCCGTTTGTCGACTTCGGCTTGGCGTTCAATGACCTGTTGATGTATGTCAAATCCGTGCTTCATGTCTTCCTGTTCGGCGACCTTGAAACGCATGACATACTGATTTTTTTCGGGGGTTCCATAAAGCGCAAAGCCGGTGGAGTCAGGGCCTCGATGCTTCAGTGATTGAAGCATCGAAGTCATTTCTGCACCAACATCGGAACTTTTACCTCTATGGATAAGTCCAGCGATCCCGCACATTTTAAATCCTCTTTAGATAGGTTAATTAAAATTTACATAGCTTCAGGTATGCTTTGATGACCCGAAGTTATATTTTATCGGTAAGAATCAGGGCATCTCTTTTATTGATTGCTTCAATAGTAAGAGACACCCCGGTTCCACCACTAAGAGTTTTTATTACAACTCGTTTCATAGCCCGGATAGCTGCCTTTCATTAACTTAAGGCAGACAATCCAGATAATTTTCCAGATCCCAGTTAGAAACCGAGTGATTAAAGCGCTCCCATTCATCATTTTTATAATGATGATATACCTTGTACATTTCATCAGGCATAGAGGAACGAACGACATCATCTTTTTCGAGCTCTTTAAGCGCATCACCCAGAGTCATAGGTAATTTTTTAACTTGCTTGCCCGCTTCCATTGCCTGATAAATATTTCTTTCTTCCGGCTCACCAGGATCAAGGTTTCTTGTAATACCATCATCAAATACTTTCAAAAGCGCACCACCCATAAGATACGGATTAACCATGGAGTCCACAGAACGATATTCAAATCGACCGGGAGCCGAAACTCTTAATGCGCAAGTTCGATTCTGGAAACCCCAGTCAGCAAAGACAGGTGCCCAGAAGCCAGTGTCCCAAAGGCGTCTGTAAGAGTTAACTGTGGACGAACCAATCGAAGTAAGGGCACCTAGATGCTCAATAACACCACCGATCGACTTTAGACCAACGGGGCCTGGTTTAACTTTGTCAAACTTAGGGTCCGGCATAAAATAATTTTTTCCACCTTCTCTGTATGAAAAAACATCATTGAGACCGGGAAGCGTTTTATTATGAAGCTTATTGACTTTGTCTTTGCCGCCAGACCATAGCGAAACGTTGTGGTGACAACCGGAAGCAGAAACATTCATAAATGGTTTAGACATAAAACAGGCATGCAGACCTTTTTCTCTGGCAACCTGGGCACAAATCTGTCTATAGGTCGTAAGCCTGTCTGAGTTACGCAGCACGTCATCAAACATCCAGTTTAATTCCAACTGACCGGGGGCATCTTCATGGTCACCCTGAATCATATCGAAGCCCATCGCTTGACCGTATTCTATAACTTGCATAAATGCCGGTCGCAGCTCCTCAAACTGATCAATGTGATAGCAGTTAGGTTTTGTCACTCCGCCCTGAAGTTGTTTATTTTCATCGAGCTTAAGCCACATCATTTCGGGCTCAGTGCCGGCACGCATATGCATTTTGTGCTTCTTTTCAAACTCCTCGTGAATAAGCTTAAGGTTTCCACGACAATCAGATGTCAGGTGGGCACCTGGATTAACGCGCTCTTCCCGGTTTCTATAACACGTGCAAAACACCCGGGCGATACGCTTATCCCACGGCAACTGACAAAATGTTTCCGGATCAGGAATACCAACCAGTTCTGAAGCCTCAGGACCATAACCGATATAATCGCCGTGCCTATCGGTAAACAGGTTTGCAGTCGAACCGTAAACCAGTTGAAACCCCTTTTCAGCAACTCTTTCCCAGTGATCCGCCGGAATGCCTTTACCAACAATTCGTCCAGTTACAGAAATAAACTGGAAATAGATGTAAGTTACACCGGTTTCCTTGATCTTTTGGCGCACCTGTTTGACGAGTTGGGCACGACCAGGTGCATTGACGCAACGCTCCAGATCCGTAGACGTCTGGACTCGGGCAGTTGCACGTTTTGTCGCTGGTTTTTTGGTAGCGGGTTTCTTTTTAGCCATCGTATTCTCCAATAGAATTAGTTTCTTTAGTGGTGTAATCGTTTTGCACTGGATATCTGGCCCGTTACTGAATTAACTCCAGGGAAACGGACTGTTAGATACCGGATGAAGCTTGCCTTCGATATATCTTGAAAACCGGAAGGGTTCCAACAGTGCACTTTTGGAACGAACCAGTTCTTCCGCAACCAGCTTGCCGACACCAATCATTTTATAACCATGGTTAGAATCAGCAATGAAGTAGCAATTATCACGGAAAGAATCGAAGACAGGAAAACTGTCAGGGGTAAATGAACCGATGCCGCCGGAAGCTTCATCGTTGTATTTCGGGGTTTGGCCTTCAAATCGTTTTTGACAATGCGCGAGGGCAGACGTCCACATGTGAGCGAATTCAGGGCCCACTATAAATTCAGGAGAATCAACACCATAAGGATCGACAGCAACTTTATCCGGGTCTGTTTCAACCTTAAAAGGAGCGGCACCACCCTGAACTCCATTGAAATGAAAATCGGGTTTGTAATAAATTCCCCACATTTCATCTGTAATCAATGAACCGTCAACATCGGAATAGAGCGGTGAATTAGAATCCACATGAATTACCGGCGGCATACTACCGTCGTTCGTCTTCTGCATTTCTGGATCTACGCCAAGCGTCCCTTCCTGTAACGACCAGTAAACCCACATTGGTATATCACGATGGATTTCACCACCTGAGTTAATATCAACAGTTTTAGGCAGCTCAAGCATATCCCAGAGTGTTTTAGCCCAGGGCCCCGGGGCAACGACCAATTGACCGCAACTAATATTACCCTTGCTGGTTGTTACTTCCTTAATTGCGTTACTGCCGTCATCAGAAATAAAACCCGTAACTTCGACACCCGTAAGAATTCGAACACCTTCAGCCTCAGCTTTGCCCGCCAAACCATATAGTGCTTTGGTATTATTGGCGTACCCACCGTGCTTCTCGTGCAGGACAGAGGTGATCCCCTGGGCCTGCCAGTCATGAAAGATTCCTTTCATATAATCCATTGAAGCTTTTTCACCTTCTATAAAAGTGGATTCGTAGCCAATCTCCTTTTGCTGGTCTGCAATGGTTGCTACGTCCTCAAACATAGAATCAGGGCTAATTTGCATATAGCCCACAGAATGATAGCTATACGCCTTCGCATCACTCTCCCAAACCTCAACGCACTGAGCCATAAGTTCGCGCATAGCGGGCTGAAAATAGTTGTTTCTGACAACGCCACAAGCGATGCCTGATGCGCCTGCACCGATAGCTGATTTATCAACAATTAAAATATTACTACCGTCACCCTTGCCCGCTGCTTTTAATTCCAGGGCAAGATGATAAGCCGTACTCAAACCGTGAATACCGGCTCCAATAATCAAATAGTCAGTATGTGTCGGGATCGCCATGAATATTATCTCAGGTTGTCTTTAAGTTATAGATTGGTATAGAATTGGCACATTAAATTAGACTCATCTCTATACCAAGTGTCGTTTTCGATTATTCAAAAGCAATTAAACCACTAATAGTCGCTCAGGCGCAACTAATAATAGCCAATTAATCTACAATTAGCTGTACCATGTAAAGACCATAATTTTTAGATAACAAAATTTTCAAGGTTTCGTAAATATCATGATGGAAAACAGTATTAAAGCTACCTCGGGTGCCGCCGGTATTTTCAGCAAAATTCGCGCTGCAATTATCAATGGCGAGTACACATTTAACGAACGACTGCCATCCGAACGTGATCTTGCGGAACAGTATGGCGTTGCACGAGGGACGGTGCGAGCTGCACTGGATCAGCTTGAAAGGGCCCATATGGTCAGGAAAAAATTCGGAAGTGGGACTTTCGTTTGCTACGATACTCGCTTTGAGCACGAAGATATCGCTGAGGAAACCAGCCCATTAGAGTTGATCGAAACACGACTGGCAATCGAACCCCATATTATTCGTCTAGTAGTTTCCAATGCCAACAATCGGGAAATACGCAAACTGGAAGAGGCGCTGGAAAATGTATTGCACGCCCGCCAGGACCCAAACAGTTTTTCATCAGCTGATGAAGCATTCCATCTTACTCTGGCCAATTGCTCTCAGAACCCGCTGCTGATCTGGATGTATCAACGCATCAACGATATCCGAAGCCATACTCAATGGAGTCATCGGAAAAATAACATTCTGACCCGAGACAAAATCGACTACTACAATGACCAACATACCGAGCTGGTTCGAGCAATTATACGAAGAGATATGGACAGCGCAGTAGGAAGGATGACAGAACATCTCAGACAGGCAAAGAAAGATTTACTTGGTCAGATACCCCTATAGACCCGATCATCAACAAGCCATCCGGGGCTCTTTCTGCCAACCAGCCCTCTTTTTACTGCTAATTCTGATTCGCCATAAAGGACAAATGATACTGAGCCTGCTGTCCATCAACAGATTTATCAACCCTGAAAACAGCAAGTTCTCTGGTAACCCGACCATCGATTTCATCCACAGATATCCGGGCATTATTGAATTCGAGAATATGCGAAATCACACCTTCGTTAAAGAAAATAATAACCGACATCATTTTGGAATCAATTAGCTCCTGACGGAGATCGTCAGACCAGTCCCAACCTAGAGGACAACTTCGTTTGCGATGCTTCGGTTGAAAGTTTTGAAACGTCTTGGCAAATTCCCAATCATTGGAATACAGCACATCAAGATGCAAAAGCTGGCCAGATTCGCCTGCATCAGTCACACTGTCAATGAACTTGTCCCGCAATTCCGCTTGAGCCTGACAGTCACTTTTAACATTCCAATAGTAGGTGCCCAGCACCAACACAACTAGCAGAGGCGCCAGAAACATTACCGGTTTTGAGGGAATAGAATTTAGCGCTCTGTGTATAAACATATCTATCTTAGATCTCTAGAACAAACAACCTGAAAAATAAAAACCCTCGGTGGCCCGAAGCCACAGAGGGTTTTCAAAACAAACTACTTTTATGAATTAGATATTGTAAACAGGAAAAAATTATCCTCCAGTGAGATCACTGGTTTCTCTTTTCGCCTCAGCATCAAGCACCGAGCCAACCCCGCCCCGTTGTTTGATTTTCTCAACATCCTCTTCGAACTCCCTTGATTCGGCTTTTAGCTGCCAAATGTGCCAAATGATCCAGAACGCGATGCCTGCAATTGCGAGGAAGCCTTCTGATCCAACGAAAGGGTAAATAGGTCCATAAACATCAATGTTGCCCCAATTTTCAATCATACCTGTTGCCATGATTTATCTCCTGTTAATAGGTTAAATATTTAATTGAGCCAGTATCAGGCTTCACTTCGAATTGCTTCACGTAGCGCTCTGGCATCTTCTTCACGCTGCTCTTCAGTGTTTATATCCAGGCCCACCATCTCAATTTCTCTTGGTATTCTGAGCAGACCCATACCATTGAGAATTTTTGACGCGATCAGAGCCGGGAAAAACCCAAGTACGAAGAACATAATTATGGCGCCAAGAAACTGGCCCCATGGGGTGATAGGTGCATACCCTTCGAATGGTGAAGAAGGATAACCCCAAAGCATAAATCCTGCGATCACCACGCCGAGAAAACCGGCATAGCCGTGAACCGCCACCGCACCAACCGCATCGTCAATCTTGAACCTGCGCTCTACCCAAAAATGCATTCTGTAAATTATAACGACAACAAAAGCACCAATCAGCATGGCCTGAATAGGGTGATAAAGATCATTTCCAGCTGAAGCGCCAATGACACCGGCAAGACCACCGGAATAAGTCCAAAACGCATCGCCCTTTGACACGATATAAGCCGCCATTAGACCACCAGACAGAGACATCAGGAAGTTAAAGGTGATAGCCGAGAGCGTGGTGGGCTGCAGATAAATGTTGGTGGCACTAAAATATGACTTGTCCGCCACATCCAGCATAGCACCGCCATAAACATCGATGATCGGAATGTTACAGGCCACGTAAAATCCCCAGAAACCGGTATAGATCAGGAACAGGCCGATAGTAACTAACCAGGGGTTGTGGGGATTAATATCACGCGGTGTTCCATCGGGCGCAAATTTTCCGATTCTTGGACCGAGCACAACCAATACTCCAAGCGCAAATCCACCCGCAATTGCATGGATAACACCCGATGCATAAGCATCGTGGTAGCCCAGTAGCTGAACCATCCAGCCATTCCATGACCAGCCCCATGCAGCGTCGATGATCCAGGTAACCGAACCAATAAGGACCGCAAGAATCCAGAATGCACTGGGTCGTATTCTTTCAATTACAGACCCGGAAACAATGGATGCAGCGGTCCAGGAAAACAGTAAAAATGCTGCCCAGAATACACCATTTATGCGAGACCAATATGCAGTATCGTCAACGGTCAACGTATCCTGTGTTGCCAAACCACCCATGTGACCACCCATCAATTCGCTCCAGGGTGTAGCCCAGGGTGCGCTAACCAGACCACCGTTAATGCCGGGCCCGTTGACGAAGGCAAAATAAATCCACCATCCGAAAAAGAAAAATGTAATGGTTACGAGCGGTATCAGCATCGTATTCTTCATTAATGTATGCATGTGGCTTTTATACCGCGATGCGCCTACTTCATACATACAAAATCCGACATGTATCAAAAACATGAAGACTACCGTTACCCAATAGTAAAATTCTGTAAATATGACAACTAGTGATGACAACTCGTTACTCATAACTCAAAATCCTCAATTAATTTAGCGTTATAACCTTTCGTAGCTTCGTTCAAAAAATTTGCGTCAGAACGATACTGCGCACTGGTGATTTATATTTTATTTTGGTATTGGTCTTAATCTACATCAATAAAATTAATTGGCCTATTACCAACTACGCATTCTACTGATTAAATCCAGCTGAATAAATACTTTTTATTTGTTTTTGGTATTTTTTTGGTATACCAAATTCATCTATATAAGATGTTTGTTTAATTCTTAGCAAAATTAACTTAGCACCCAATCTGACATCAAAAATGCTTCAAGAGCAAACTTTGCCATCTTTTTACCTGAGATTTTCAGACTAATTCTTCACTATTTTACGGTATAATCCGCGGATTTTCGGACCCTTCTAATTAAACGCCTGCAGGAAGAAATAAAATTTTTAAAAAATTCTGTTTCATTCTAACGGGCAAATTTCAATTTTTCAGTCACATTTAAAATGAATAAATTTTCACAATTACCCACTATTCTAGGCATTTCATTCCTGATATCTGCAAATGCACTGGCCAATCACAATACTCAGGAAGCTATGGAAGCCCGTGTATCTGCAGTTGGGCAGCTGAGTATCGCAGACGACAATACCGGATCTGTGGCAACTGATGCGGGTCCGGTTGACGGATCTGCGGTATACGCCGCCAGCTGCGGAGCCTGTCACGGGGCTGGAGTGGCCGGTGCGCCGGTTTTAGGGAAAGCAGATGACTGGGCAGATCGTATTGAACAAGGAATAGGAGCCCTTGCAGAACATGCTATCAACGGCTATCAGGGGTCGATGGGCGTCATGCCTGCGAGGGGCGGAAATCCTGCGTTGAGCGATGAAGAAGTCACTGCCGCTGTTCAACACATGGTTGATCAGGTTCAGTAACCCCTTTTAGATCACACCCAGATAAAGGATGCTTTGGCATCTTTTTTAGAATGTTTTATTAAAATGCCCGCCTCTCGATTATGTTCGTACGATAATTTTCCTAATCTCCGAGTAGTTGAATTTGGATACTTGAGATATATTTTTTCTGCCCATATCTTCTGCCTATATCAAAGAGGACTTGAATCATGAACGATATTCTTCTGATCACTAGTGCAAACGGGATCGCCACACTGACCCTGAACCGGCCAGCACAATTTAACGCCCTGTCTAACGAATTGTTGGATGCACTGTCGACACAGCTTGACGCGATTGCTCAAAATAGCGCCATCAAAGCAGTCGTAATAGCTGCCAATGGAAAAGCATTTTGCGCGGGCCACGATCTCAAGCAAATGCGGCAAAGTGCTGAAAAGGCAGATCACCACCAACTCTTCACAAAATGCAGCGCCATGATGCAGAAAATTACCGCGTTGCCGCAACCCGTAATCGGTAAAGTGCAGGGGATGGCAACCGCGGCAGGCTGTCAACTGGTTGCTACCTGTGACATGGCGATCACGTCCAGTGATGCCACCTTTGCAGTATCCGGGATTCGAGTAGGTCTATTCTGCTCCACCCCCGCAGTCGCTCTAAGCAGAAACGTTTCCCGGAAAAGAGCAATGGAAATGCTGATGACCGGCGAATTCATCGATGCAGATACCGCCGAGCGATACGGACTGGTAAATTCTGTCGTTGAACCCGACAAACTGGATCAGGCCATCGATGATATGGTAGCGAAAATCATTCGCCATCCTCGTCAAATAATCAGTCTTGGAAAAGAAATGTTTTATAAACAACTTGATCAGGGGCTTACAGAAGCTTATGCGGGTGCCGCGGCAACTATCTCAGGCAATATGATGCTCGATGAAACGATAGAAGGTATCGATGCCTTCATTGAAAAACGCGAGCCGAACTGGGTTGACTGATTCGAGAGGAATAACCGTCGGCGACTCAACACAATAGAGCCTAAACTCACGATACCCGATTAATTTGAATATCAACTAAATTCGGATGTATTTAAAGAAAGGTCCTCTAAAAACAATCCATCTATAGAGTAACAAAATGACTGAATACAAAATTGCATTACTGGCAGGTGACGGAATCGGTCCGGAAATCATGAAACAGGCTGTAAAAGTGCTGAAATTTATAGAAAACCGCAACGACGTTACTTTCCAACTAATGCCTGGCGCATTCGGCGCATCTGCCTGGTTTGAAACGGGTAAAAGTTTTCCTGAGGAAACCATCGCGATTTGTGATCAGGCCGATGCCATATTGAAAGGCACCATCGGCTTAAGCCACGATGAATCTAAAAAGATACCCGTTGACGAACAGCCGGAAAGAGGCGCATTACTCCCCATGCGGAAACGCTACGACACGTTTGCCAATTTTCGCCCCGTATTCCTGCCCCCGACACTCTCGCATTTTTCACCCCTTAAACCGGAGGTGATTGGCGACGGGATTGATATTATGATTATTCGCGAACTGGTCGGCGGAATCTATTTCGGTGAAAAAGAAACCGGGATCAATGAACAAGGTCTCCGATACGTAAAAGAGGTCCTGGAATACGACGAAGCACTCATTAAACGCACCGTTGACGTCGCCTTTGAGATCGCGATGAAACGAAGTAAGAAGCTGCACAACATTCATAAGAGCAATGTTCTCAAGTCGAGCATATTATGGACAGATGTGATCGAGGAATCATCAAAAGACTTCCCTGAAGTCGAAGTCCATCATATGCTGGTAGATGCAGCCGCGACGCACCTTTGCCTTAACCCGGGTCAGTTTGATGTTATGGTTATGGAAAATATGTTTGGCGATATTCTCAGCGATCAGGCGGGCGGAATCCTGGGATCATTGGGCCTGATGCC
>JAIBDK010000135.1 GCA_024679435.1 Gammaproteobacteria bacterium
ATAGCTCATCACCTCGCTGGCAAGACCCTCACACTGCTCTGACATAGGCGTTGCGTCGACATCCAGATTAACAAAAACCAGATGACAAAACACTTCCACTCGCACCTGTTCCAGATGGATATCAGACGTATTGAAGTTTTTCAGGTGCTCCGATCTTCGCGCCGCTTTCAAGGACCCATCGAGATTGTAACACCAGGCATGATACGGACACACAATCCGGTTTTTCCTACCTTCACCAACTAGCAGCTCGTGGCCCCTATGCTTGCAAACATTATAGAAAGCTCTCAGCTCGCCATTGTTGTCCCGCATTGCGAACACACCCTGACCCTGAACATCCCCGGTCACGTAACTGCCGAAATCACGCAACTTAGACTCGTGACACAAAAACTGCCATGAACGATGGAATATCTGTTCTCGATCTAACTGTAAAAATTTAGCTTCCGTATAACAACGCGAATGGATCGACCAGGAATTGAAAGGGTCAGAATCGACACCCTGGCTAATCTCTTCAAATTCACCCGCTTCCAGTTGTCCGCCCATATGCATTGATCTCAAGTAATTGATCCGCAAATTCATCAATTGTTATAAAGTTACAGTTTACTTCACTCGCAATTTTTACATCATTTTCCGACAAATTAGTAGTGTTTCAGATTCTCTAAAAAATGCTTTATACTATTTATCCATAAAATCCTAGAGGAAAATTTAAAATGACATCAATTGGAAAGATTCTGTTCGCCATTGTACTTGTAGCCAGCTCATGGACTTCGGGTGTGTTATTTGCCGGGGATTATGAGAAGCAGAAGGTTGTTTACCATATCAACTATGATAATCCAAAGGCTCAGGCGGGCGCTCTCAGGAACATACAAAATCATATCAATGCGGTTGGTGCTGAAAATCTTGACCTTAAAGTGGTACTCCACGGCAACGGTCTGGCGTTACTTCTTGAGCCTGACGCCCTTCAAAACGTACCGAAATTCAAGCATGCCAATGCGACAGACGATATCACTGCCAAAATCACCGGTCTTAAAGATCAGGGAGTCAACTTTCATGTCTGCGCAAATACCGTAAGAGGGAGAAAAGTTGATGTGGCAAACGACCTTTACGATGTTGAAGATGCAGATATTGTGCCAAGCGGTGTGGCTGAAGTGGCAAAACTTCAGGCGATGGGTTACGCATACATCAAACCATAAACATAAACATAGCTGCGAGAAAACTTGCGATTTTGTGGGAGGCGATGCGCACCTGTTTGTTCAGGGCCATCGTTTCTACTTAACTTAGCGGCCCTTAATCCAAGGGTATCTACCTGCATGAGGTTCTTGTGTTTTGTGACAGCACTGCTGACCAGCAGTGTTTCTATAGCATTAGAGCATTCACCGTTCAGTAACCTTGCAACCCATCAATCCGAGTCTTTAGAAAATTATACTAATGATGGTAAGTGGCTTATCGTGATGATTTGGGCTTCTGACTGTATCGCATGTAACAATGATGCAGGATCATACTCTGACCTGCACACTCGCCATAAAAACGGGAATGCGAGCGTTCTTGGCCTGTCTATCGATGGTGATGTTAAGCGAGATGAAGCCATTGCTTTCACAAAACGGCATGAAATCAGCTTTCCTAACCTAATTGCAAACCCGGATGCCGTTGCAAATTATTACGCTCAGATCACCCATACCACATGGGTTGGAACACCCAGTTTTCTGATATTCAACCCTCAGGGAAATCTTGAGGCCAAACAGGCAGGCGCAATACCCGCTGAAATGCTCGAGCAGTTTCTCGACCAATATGCAAACGACTAGCCGATCTCCAGGTTGAGAACACCACAAACAACTTACATCACGTGACATCAAGTAACAGATCGTTATTTCCGTTACCAATCTTTCGCTGGGTTTTTGGCCTGATCGCATTTGCATCCGGCTTGCCAGCCTCAGGGGATAACCACTATCCTGCGGTAGATGTCGAGATGCCTGTTCAGCAGGTATCAGACCACGTCTATTATGTTCAAGGTGTTTCCCGGGTTGCGACTGCTAATTACGGCTTTGTTTCCAATGCCGCATTTGTAGTGACCGACGAAGGGGTTGTGGTTTTTGACACGCTGGGAACGCCATCGCTCGGCGCGATGCTCAAGAGCAGGATTCAAGACATAACGGACAAACCGATATTGCGAGTCTATAACAGTCACTACCACGCCGATCATTTCTACGGTAACGAAGCCTTCGAAGGCCCCGATACCGAATTCGTCGCTCCTCAAGGCGCAGAAAGATACCTTACGGGAGAAACGGCGAATCAGCGGCTTGAGGAACGTAAACAAAGCCTGCATCCATGGGTTAATGATTCAACCCGCTTAATCTATCCCGACCGCTACCTGAGATCAGAAGAGAGATATAACCTAGGCGGAGTTAGCCTGCGCGTGGTTAACCTCGGCAGTGCGCACTCAGACGGTGACTTAATCCTCTATGTTGAATCAGATGACGTCTTGCTCTCCGGTGACATAATTTTTGACAACAGGATTCCATTCATCGGATCTACCAACACTCGCGAGTGGCTTGAAATTCTGGCACAACTTAACGAAAAAAACTTGAATGCGGTAATTCCAGGGCACGGGTCTGTTTCGGATAGCCCACAAAAAATTGTGCAACTGACTTATAGTTATCTCGCATTTCTCCGCCAAATAATGGGCGAGGCCATTGAACAGTGGATACCCTTTGATGAAGTGTATGAAAGCACAGACTGGTCTGAATATATGGAATATCCTGCATTTATCGAAGCTAACCGACAAAATGCTTACGGCGTATACCTCTCTATGGAGGAAGAATCGCTGGAGTAACTCCGCGATAAAGGCGCTGAATAAAGCTCCAGAAAAACCGGTTCGACTTGCCGCCCCATTGGCCCGAGCAGCCTTAAAATCCAGTTTAAAATGCTGTTACAGATGACAAACTGCGCACCGCAAACAACGAAGTGGAAACTCAAGACAAATCCCTGTGCCGAAAACAATCCACCAAATGATCATTAATCATCCCCGTGGCCTGCATAAAGGCATAGCAAATCGTACTCCCAACAAATGTAAAGCCGCGTTTTTTTAAGTCCTTACTTATCGTATCGGATAACGGGGTGTTGGCGGGTACGTGATGAGAGGTTTTCCACTGATTCTGAAGGGGTTGACCATCGACAAAATTCCAGAAGTATTCGTCGAGACTTAAGCCCTGCTCTTTCATTTCCAGATACGCACGGGCATTTTTCACAAAGCCATTCACTTTTAACTTATTTCGTACAATTCCAGGATCATTCAGAAGGCTGGCAATTTTTTTATCGCCATACCGAGCGATTTTGTTTGCATCAAACTGATCAAACACTTTGATATAGTGCTCGCGCTTTTTCAGGATGGTGATCCAGCTCAACCCTGCCTGCGCACCCTCCAGACACAAAAACTCAAACAAACCGTCTTCATCATGCAGCGGCACACCCCACTCGTTATCGTGATAGTGCTGATAAAGCTCATCATCGCCGCACCACCAACATCTATGCAAATCTGACATATCTATTCTCCTACTGCACCCAAAAAACAATGTTCACAGAAACTCTCATAAGTTTCATGCATAACACCGAGACAAAAAGCTTCTATAATCCTGTTTCGGATCACTATTTTAAATCTTTTTGAATTGGATTTATTTATTCATTACTGTCACAATCTTAACCCATAACAATTATCCTGATCAGGAGAATTCAATGCCTCATTCCCCGCATGCCAGCATCGCTTCTGGATCCGGTGAGTGGCCCTAACAATCATAGTTACAATTCTCCATTTGCAGTGATGCACAGTAAATAAACAGTGTAAGGAAAATTATCCGAACAGGAATCCCAAAACTTTTTTAAAGATACCTCCCCCGACACAATAAATACTTATTTAGAGTCCAAATTTAAAATGACTATCAGCAAACAAACAATTGATGAACTAGTCGCTCTGGTTGATGAATCGAGACTCGTGGGAGACCTCTCTTCCATGGTCTCGGTGCCTAGCGTAAACCCTTTCGACGAGCCCGTGACAGAGGAATGCCGGGAACAGGAGTTTGCCGAATCCTATCTCCAACACATGAACGGGGTGGGTCTCGACACTTTCAAGCGGGACGTCGCTGACGGTCGCCCCAATGTATTCGGAAGACGCCACGGAAGCGGTGAAGGACCAACGGTCATGCTCGCCGGGCATCTTGATACGGTCGGTGTCGAAGATTATGTCGATCCATTCAACCCCGTCGTGAGCAATCGAAAACTATACGGCAGGGGTTCCTGCGACATGAAAGCCGCGCTCGCAGCGTATATCGAAGTTGGCAGAATTCTGGACCACGCCGGACTTACTCTTAAAGGAGATCTACTGATAGCGGGGGTCGCCGACGAAGAACACATGATGCTGGGATCAAAGGATGTTTCTGAAAATGGCCCGATACCAGATTTCGCCATCGTGGGAGAACCTACCGAACTGGAGGTCTGTCACGCCCATAAAGGGCAGCTTTGCATGCATATAAAAACATTTGGCAAAGCCTCCCATTCCAGCGTTCCAGAAAATGGAATTAACGCCATCAATCATATGGCAGATGTGATTAAGTCTCTTGGGCAGTACGGCGATGATCTT
Source organism: Gammaproteobacteria bacterium (assembly GCA_024679435.1). Taxonomy (GTDB): domain Bacteria; phylum Pseudomonadota; class Gammaproteobacteria; order Arenicellales; family Poriferihabitantaceae; genus JAIBDK01. The sequence continues at coordinate 4,628 of JAIBDK010000135.1, forward strand.
TTGGCACGTCCAGCACACCCGGTTTGTGGACATGGAAAAGTAACGCCCTGCGTTATCAATGGCGGCAGCATTTCTTCATCGGTCCCGGATTATTGTGAACTGGAAGTAGATCGTCGCACACTGGCAGGCGAGAGTCTGGAATCAGTGATTGAAGAATATCGGCAGTTACTTGACTCGCTTAAAAATTCAGTTCCAAATTTTGATTATGAAATCGGCCCGCATACGCTTAACAATTTACCACTGGATACACCGGCAGATTCAAGCGTTGTAACCAGTATTGCCGAGGCATATCAGCATGTTCTGGGCAAACCGGCACCTGTGGGCGCATTCCCGGCATCGACAGACGCCCCTCACTTCCTTTGCCCGGCAGTGATATGTGGGCCGGGCTCAATAAATCAGGCTCATACTCTGGATGAATACGTCAGCATCGACGAACTTTGTGCATCTGCGCGCATCTATCTTCGAACCGTTTTAAACATGATTTCCTGAGCGAAATCGAGACATCCCCCGGCATCACTCATGGATATGGTTACTCTAGTTTCAATTCTGCTAACGTTGTCGGCGGCGTTCGCATACCTCAATTTCAGGTTTGTTGGGCTGCCGACAACTATCGGGGTAATGTTTATATCACTGATCTTCTCAATGGCGGCTCTGGTGCTTGGAAAACTAGGCCTGGTAAACGCATACACTTTTGCAGAGAACCTGCTGTCCCGAATCGATTTCAACGAAACCCTGATGGATGGAATGCTCAGCTTTTTGCTGTTCGCCGGCGCTCTCCATGTCAGCACCAAAGATCTGGTCAAGATAAAATGGACCATCGCATCATTGGCTACTTTTGGGGTGATTATTTCAACATTTGTCGTGGGATCCCTGACATATTTCCTGCTCGGTTTTCTAGGAATGGAAATCTCCTATATTTATTGCCTTCTGTTTGGTGCACTGATTTCCCCCACTGACCCCATCGCGGTAATGTCGACACTTAAAAGTGCAGGGATATCAAAAAGTCTGGAAACAAAAATTGCCGGCGAATCACTTTTTAATGATGGTGTGGGTGTTGTGGTATTTGTCGTTTTACTCGGTATAGCAAATCAACCCGAACAAATGTCGGCTTCTCACGTATTGGAAATATTTGTGCTCGAAGCGATTGGCGGCATTATTTACGGTCTTCTACTTGGCGGCATTGGCATCTATCTTTTGAAGAGCGTCGACAATTATCAACTCGAAATACTAATCACGCTGGCCCTGGTGATGGGCGGATACACGCTGGCACTAGATTTGCATACATCGGGCCCCATTGCGGTGGTGGTGGCCGGGCTGATGATTGGCAACCACGGTCGCGACCATGCAATGTCAGAAACCACACGGTTGCGATTGGACAATTTCTGGGAGCTTCTGGACGAGATATTAAACGTGGTTTTGTTCGTGCTCATCGGTATGGAAGTATTGATCCTGCAGTTTGAAGGTAAGTATCTAATTGCAGGATTACTGGCAATACCGCTGGTCCTGTTTAGTCGGTTAATTAGTGTAGGAACGCCTATCAGCATCCTAAGACGAGTCACAACATGGCCTTACAGCGATCATGTCGTAAAAATTCTGGTTTGGGGAGGATTACGGGGCGGTATCTCTGTGGCTCTGGCGTTGACATTACCTGCGGGTCCGGAACGAAATATTTTTCTGGTCATGACCTACATAATCGTCACTTTTTCGATTGTCGTTCAAGGCCTGACTATTGGAAAAGTTGCAAAAAAACTGGGCGCGTGACTTAAGCCAGAGATCGAACAATCAACCCGACTGAATGTTAAAACGTTTTTTTAGAAACAGCTTTACAGACTTCCGATCGGAATAACTTAGAAACTGACCAATCTGACCCGATTGTTCAAACTCGGGAAGAACGGCGCGTATATTCTCATCGATCAGATCCATATTTGCAAAAGGACAGGATTCACAAATCACTTTTTCCTGAAAGAT
>JAIBDK010000293.1 GCA_024679435.1 Gammaproteobacteria bacterium
ATCCCTATCGAATCTGGCTGTCCGAAGTCATGCTGCAGCAAACGCAGGTGGATACGGTCATTCCCTACTATCTGCGATTTCTCGACAGCTTTCCAGACATCATCAGCCTCGCGCAGGCCCATCATGACGAAGTTATGAATCACTGGGCCGGTCTGGGTTACTATGCGCGTGCCCGAAACCTCCACAAAGCGGCTAAAGTTATTTGTGAAAATCATGACGGCCTGTTCCCGGAAAATTTTGAAGATGTATTGGCACTGCCCGGCATCGGAAGGTCTACAGCAGGCGCAATACTGGCGTTTTCGAATGGACAGCGACACCCCATTCTGGACGGAAATGTAAAACGGGTGCTTACCCGGTTTTTTGCTATCCCCGGCCCTCCCTCAAAAAAATCGATAGAAAACCAGCTCTGGGAGTTAGCCGACCGCCTCACACCGGAAAATCGCATCGCCGATTACACTCAGGCAATTATGGATCTGGGGGCAACGCTTTGTACCCGAAGCAAACCACTTTGCCCAAACTGCCCGGTCGCAGCAAATTGTCAAGCCTTGCACCAGAATGCTGTCCACCGATTTCCCGAACCCAAAGCACGTTCTGCTAGAACACAAAAAACGACGCGTATGCTGGTTATCCAAAACTTAACTCAGCAAATACTGCTGATCAAACGTCCACCCACCGGAATTTGGGGTGGATTATGGAGTCTACCCCAGATAGATGCGCCTGAGGCTGATATCCGGCGATGGTCTCTGGAAAATCTGGGACTTGAAATAAGCGTTCAAACCGAAATGAAATCACTACGGCACAGCTTTACCCACTTTGATCTGACTATCGAACCCATCGTATGTCGACCTCAAGCCAATTCGTCGATGATCATGGACGCTGATTATTTTCTCTGGTACAACCCTGAAATCGATATCGGGGCCGGCGTTCCGGCCGCGGTGGAGCGGATATTTAAACGCCAGATGCAAAATAGCGATTGATAATGCAATCTGGCAGACACGAAGAGAACTGAAAAATGACACGCATGGTTAATTGTGCAAAGCTTGGGAAACCCTCAGAAGGGCTTGACCATCCTACATGGCCCGGAGAACTCGGGCAAAAAATATTTGAACAGATTTCTAAAGAGGCCTGGCAGGACTGGCTCCGACAGCAAACAATTCTAATCAACGAATACAAGCTCAATCCCAGAGACAAGGAACACAAAAAATATCTCACTAGACAGATGGAGGCCTATTTTTTTGGGGATGGCATTGTCATGCCCGACGCATGGAAAAGCAACCACAGCTAGCGCTGGAACAGTCCCCGAATTTAAGCCTGGGCGGCAAAGTTGACCCATTCTTATCTAGCGCATAGAATGATTGACCTCTGTGCTTAAGAATGTTCGGACATTTGTCGACTCACCTCATGCTCCTCGTTCCATGTACCTGTTTACTTTTTTCTGACAGAACCTTTATCCCGAGCTTGAAAAACTCGCAACAACAATAGGCTGCCATTTTCAACGGCAATAATCTCAACTAAATCAGCTCCCTGAATTAAACACTCTGTCCAATCCATCGTTGCCATGAAGCCCAAAGCCGCTACCTATTACAAACAGAATCGTCTTAAACAGCTCAGAGCATTTTGCTATACCGCCAAGTCCGGCAGTATTTCCAAGGCAGCCGAGCAGCTCTATTTAAGTCAGCCGTCTGTTTCACTACAAATTCAGGCACTGGAACGAGAACTCAACACCATGCTGTTTGAAAGACGTGGACCCAAAATTCGCCTTACTCCAGACGGGCAGGCTTTGCTCGAAATTGCGATGCCTATGGTAGAAGGAATGGATTCATTGCGTGATACTTTCGCCGAACGATGCGGGGATCTGAACAGCGGATATCTTAATATCGCAGCAGGCGAATCAACAATTCTTTACATCCTGCCAAAGTTTCTTAAGCAATTTTCAGATAAGTATCCCGGCGTTCGAATCCGGCTGCACAACGTAACCGGCGCCGATGGGATGGCCATGCTGCGAGCAGATGAAGCAGATTTTGCCGTAGGATCCATGCTGGATATGCCTGATGACGTCAGTTACCACCCGGTATTTGAATTCAATCCCGCGCTGATTACACCCCTCGATCACCCGCTCGCAGAGCGTGACCACGTTACCCTTCAGGATATCGCCAAATACGATCTTATTCTGCCACCTCGCTATCTCAGCACCTGGGGTCTGGTTAAATCAGTTTTCCAGCAGTACAACATCCCCCACAAAGTAACCCTCGAGGCAGGTGGATGGGCGGTTATTAAGAAATATGTGGAAATGGGATTGGGAATTTCCATTGTCACGGATATCTGTCTCGAGGAAAATGATCGTCTGGCAACCATTCCGGTGAAGGAATATTTCCCGACACGAAGCTATGGCATCGTCCTGAGAAGAGGTAAGTTTATCCCCGCTCAGGCTAAACGTTTTATTGAGATACTGGCACCGGACTTCTTCCATCGCCCCGGCGCTTTTAAAGAACCGGAAATTCTGAAAGTAGTTAAATGAGCATATCTGACCAAACATATTCTGGCTCAGTTAGACGCTGGTTACCTCATGTTACTGTGGCTTCCATAGCGGTAAAAAATGGCAAATACCTGATAGTAAGAGAAAATTATCGCGGGTCACTTGTTCTTAATCAGCCAGCGGGTCATGTTGAGGAGGGAGAAAGTCTGGAACAGGCGGTGATTCGCGAAACACTTGAAGAGACCGGATGGGATTTCAAACCAGATCATCTCACTGGAATCTACCATTTTGTCGCTGGCAACGGTGAAACCTATATCCGTTTTACATGGTTTGGCAGCCTCATTGGTGAGCGTGCCGATTATGAGCTCGATCCTGCGATTGAAGGTATTCAGTGGATGAGCAAGAAAGACCTGTTAAACGGGGAACTGAATTTACGTAGTGATGTCGTTATTACATGTATATCAGATTTCGAAGCCGGCAACCGGTTACCTGCAAACAGTGTCCAGCAGTTAACATAACTTTGTGAACAAGCTGCTATACCCGTGTTTGGTGATTATGTTAATGCCGATATCTGCAATGGCCGACCGCCAACAAGGCATTGAGGCGCCGGATTTTGTCTCTTTTGACGCCATTCCTGTTTGCTATGATTTTGGATGCAAAAGCAAATCTACGGTGCGGCTGCCCTTTAAAGAATGGCAGGAAGTCACCGGATGGTTTAATCCCGTAGCAGAAACGGCGAAACAGGAACGCGAGCAGATCAAGAAAGCCATCGGCTGGATGGAAGTTCTAATCGGCCGCTATACTCCAACTTACAAAGACCTTGCCTTCGACCTGCCGCCTCAGGACGACATTGCTCACCTGTTCCCCGGGCAACAGGACTGTATTGATGAAGCATTCAACACATCAACCTATCTTAGGTTACTGGAACTGAACGATCTGCTGAAGCATCACATAGTGATCGAACAAGCTTATCGGCAGGCGATCTTTGACCAACACTGGGCGGGTCAAATTCAGGAAAAAGCAACTGGGAATCGATATATCGTTGATTCCTGGTTTCAGCCAAACGGCTTCCTTCCGGTTGTTCAGGCCAGCCGGGATTGGGAAGACATCAGCCTGATAAGTGCTGTTATTGATGATTCAGAGCGCGAAGACACGGGAAATTCTGAAAAACCATCACTGCTCAAACGTCTTTTCGGACTACAATAGCAGCCCGCAGGAACCTGTGGGAAAAATAGCTGATCGGGTATACTCAAAATCGTAGCCGGGAAAACGTCAAAGCAGTGGAACTGATTGGGGGGAACCAAAATTTTGAATAATATAATTGTAGGAATGTCCGGTGGAGTTGATTCGTCTGTCGCTGCCGCAAAACTGATTGAAGAAGGCCACAAGGTTACCGGACTCTTCATGAAAAACTGGGAAGAAGACGACGACGCCGACTACTGCTC
>JAIBDK010000189.1 GCA_024679435.1 Gammaproteobacteria bacterium
GGATTTGAATATCGCACTGACGATGTATTTATTTGCACTCCCCCAAAATGTGGAACAACGTGGACGCAAGCAATATGCGCAAATCTAATTTTCGGGACAACCGACTTCGATGGAAAATTGACAGATATTTCTCCCTGGTTTGATAGCAAAATCGATTCGCTCGACAATTACCTCACCAGGTTAGAGGCTCAAAAACATCGTCGCTTTATCAAAACCCATACCCCACTGGACGGAATGCCCTATTACGAATCCAGCCAATACCTAATCATCTATCGAAATCCCATAGATGCTTATTTCTCGATACGAAATCATATGCTCAATATGTTGGACCCGCCTGACATACCACAGCTTGCTAATGATCCCAGGGAAGGGTTTTATGCGTGGGTTGACGCTCCATTTGAAGAGGGGGTCGGCGAACAGCGTTCCCTGGAAGCATTTATTCACCATTATTCAAGTTATAAGAACTATCAAGATCTTGAGAACTTCAATTTTTTCCATTTTTCAGATATGAAACGAGATATTCGTTCGACGGTACAACGTTTTGCTAACATTCTAGGGATCGAGTTATCGCAGCGTCGTAACCTTGATATTTGCGAAGCCGTTAACTTCTCTGAAATGAAAAAGAAAGCCAGCTCGTATGCACCTGCATCAGGGAAACCCATATTTAAAAGTGACGAGGCATTTTTCAATAGTGGCAAAAACAGCCAGTGGGGAGGAATATTGAAAAATGAGGAATTGGAACATTATTCGTTTCGGATAAATGAATTGTTATCGTCTAAAGACGTTGACTGGATTGAGAACGGGAGCGGTTTATGAGTCGTATCAATAATCCACATAACAAGCGCATGAGCATTACAGAAAATCCTTGCACGATTTATCTGGTCGATTATTCGGGCATCATTAAGAACGGGCCTCACCTACAAAAAGGAAAATAGACTTAGCAAACAATTTAATAAACAAATCCCTATGGAGGACAGAAATGAGTGCATATGTAGTAGGTCAAATTCAAATCGACGATACAGAAGAGTATCAAAAATATCTGGATGGATTCCTTCCCAGTTTCCAGCGCCATGGCGGAAAACTCCTTGCAACGACGAAAAACTCTACCGAGGTGATAGAAGGAAAGTGGGCATATCCAAATACCGTAATCCTGGAGTTTCCGAGTTTAGAGGCAGCACACGATTGGCATACTGATCCTGAGTATGTGGAGCTGGTATCCCACCGCCACAAAGCAGCCAAAACAAATCTAGCGATCGTTGATGGGTTTTCAGAATGAAAAACACAACGGCAGCTCGGAGTAACTCTCGCATACAGTCGAATTAGCATAACTCTGCGCTGCCCATACTTTGCATCATGTGGGTGAGGAAGGCGCCATTAAACATCTGTGGAACCTGGCGCCCCGATCCTGCCGTTACTTATATTCACTCGTAAATCCCACTGCCCCACGGTATTATCAGTAGAGTTAAAAAATTAGAATTACGGGAACGTCAATGACGCAAGAAACAGCACGTAAACTAGCTGTCTTGGTGCATGCCGATATAGTCGGCTCAACCGCACTCGTTCAACGCAATGAAACGCTCGCCCATCAGCGTATGCAGGACACTTTCCGCCGATTTTCAGACGCCATTGTCAGCCATGATGGTATTCCTCATGAAATACGGGGCGATGCGATCGTTGCAGAGTTTTCAAAAGCCTCTGATGCCGTTGTCGCATCCGTCAAATTCCAGAATGACAATGCAACTCACAACGAACAACTTGGGGATACCATCCGTCCTCAAATCAGAATCGGTATTGCGATGGGTGAAGTAGTCATAGCCGATAGCACGGTGACAGGAGAAGGAATTGTTCTGGCGCAACGATTGGAACAACTCGCTGAGCCCGGCGGAGTTTGCATCCAGGATGCGGCTTATCAAACTGTCCCCAGGCGTCTGCCATTTCGTTATGACAGTCTTGGTGAACAAGCTTTAAAAGGATTCGACATCCCTGTCAGGGCCTTTTTGGTAAAACAGGAAACTCAAAACTTATCACCTGAATCTGCAACGTCGGCACCGCAAGATCCTTTTGCGCAGGACTTGCCCGAAGAACCATCAATAGCAGTCCTTCCATTTATCAGCATGGAGGGGGACACGGAACAATCATTCTTCGCCGAGGGGCTTTCTGAAGATATCATCACCGGCCTTTCTGTCGTCAGTGGTCTTTTGGTTATTGCACGCGGTTCATCTTTTGCCTACAAGGGACGTAATGTTGACGAAAGGACAGTCGCCAAAGAACTGGGCGTTAAGTACGTCATTCAGGGTAGTGTGCGGCGTTCCACAAATCGCTGCCGTGTCACCGTTCACCTCGTGAACGGTGACACTGGCCGAGGTCTATGGACACAAAAATTTGATCGAGAGCTCACAGAACTATTCGACTTGCAGGACGACATCATGCAGCAAGTGGTGGCGTCCGTATCGACTCAAATCCTGCTGACCGAGGGGCGATTTAGAAAACATAGAAGTCAGGCCGATAGTCGTCTATGGGATCTGGTAAGCCAGGCACGCAGTCTTTTATACGATATGACAGAAGAGTCACTCAACAAAGCGTTGGTTCTGTGTGAAAAGGCCATTTCCCTTTATCCCGACGACGACCAGGCGAATTGCTTTCTGGCTACAATAATCTACCATCAGGTGATCCTTGGTTTCGACAGGAATCGCAAATTATCGCTCAATCGAGCACGTCATCATATTCAACGTGCCCTCGAAATCAACGAAGAATACGAATGGTCACACATGGTTTTGGCATGGATCCTTATGCAGTATGGTGAGCACCAGGCCGCGGTTGAGGAAGTTGAGCGAGGTCTTGAAATCAATCCGAATCATTCGGTTCTTCTGGGTGGTATGGGAGACATTCTACCGTTTGTTGGGCGCCCTGAAGAGGCAATTGAATATGGAGAACGAGCGCTCCGATTGGATCCACGTAATCCGACTATTTTCTATCGGTACAGCTCTCTTGCGCGCTCATGCTTTCACTGCGGGCAGTACAATACGGGAATTGACTGGGCCAAAAAGGCGATTCAGCGTCGGTCCACCTGGCTGGAAGGACATGTTTATCTGATCGCCTGCTTATCAAAAACTGGAAACACAAAGGACGCAGAAAGTGCAAAAAATAAATGTCTCGCATTGTTTCCTGAGACAAACATTGCATCGCTCATCGAAACGGCCGTTATTCCAGGAAATGTGTCAGAGTACAAAAAACAAGTCTGCGAAGCGCTGCGCACTACTGGAATACCTGAAGGCCGTTAGTCGCCTTTACAATGAGCCGTGATTCGCGAAATTGGACGCAAAGATTGATATTCAGCCCGTTATTAGCCAAGATACGTTGCTCAAAAATTATGAAATCAAAAGGTTTTCAATACACCTGGCTTCATGAGATAAGCATATGAAAAAATATACTCCTCTATTTCTATTTCTATTCTCAGGTAGCGTTTTTTCTGCAGGTGATCCGCCGGTCAAAGTAGAGCCTTTGGTTAAAACCACCAGGAGCTGGGACGGCGCGACTTTACCTTCCTATGATGAGGGTCAGCCTGAAATAACTATACTAAAAATTACTGTTCAACCGAACGTGGAACTCCCGTGGCACACTCATCCAATCATAAACGCCGGCATCATGACGAAGGGCACACTGACAGTAATGACTAAATCTGGAGAAGAGCTCGAGCTAGTTGCTGGCGAAACAATTGTCGAAGTTGTTGATAAAATACATCGTGGCATCAACAAAGGGTCTGAGCCTGCGGAAATAATAGTGTTCTATGCGGGTGTAGAAAAAACACCATTATCAGTTAAAACAGAATGATACACATAACAACTGGGTCAAGTCACTTACTGCTCTCACCGGGACGTCTGAAAGCGGGCTTCGCCCCCGGCGCGCCTTAATGAGGCATTGTGGAGATCGAGATATCAACCTGGAGTATTTGTCATGAGCCCTGATGATTTACGCAAGTTTGCAAAGGAATACGGAGAAGCCTGGAGCAGCAATGACCCTGACCAGGTATTAGCACTGCATTGTGAATCAAGCCGACTGTCAGTTAACGATAACAAACCCGCAATCGGGAAATCTGAAATTCGAAAAGTCGTTGAAGCATTCATGGAGGGATTCCCCGATCTCTACATTCACGTAAACGAAGTGGCGGTAGAAGAAAGGGGCGTTGTTTTTTATTGCAATGCGATAGCGACAAATTCAGGACCAGGCGGAACTGGAAACAAAATCAATATAAAGATTCACGAAATATGGAAGTTCGATAAGAGCGGAAAATTCACCGAGGTCAGAGCATACGATGACCCAGAAGATTTTGAACGACAACTCAATCAGCATTCCTCATAACACACGCATGCCGTCGAACGCAGCAAGCCTGCGCCGGTTGTTGAGACGTTATAAGGAAATATCCAGTTTCAGAAATCCAGACAGAGACATGACCTAATGAGCAATGAACCAGATGAAGTTACCGTTGAGTTTTTAGAGGCGTTTGCAGATGCCTGGAATCGGCATGATGCCGATGACCTTATGTCTTTTATGACTGAGGATTGTGTATTCGATGCCTCAGGTGGAAGCGACACTTGCGGTACCCGATATGAAGGTGCGGAAGCAGTGCGGAATGGATACGCTAAAGCATGGAAAGATTTTCCCGATGCCCAGTGGAATAATGCTAGCCACTTTGTGCGGGGAAATAAAGGGGTTTCGGAATGGACATTTACAGGCACAAATCCGGAAGGAAAACGTTCAGAAGTTAACGGTTGCGATGTTTTTACGTTCCGGGATGGGAAAATCCTTGTTAAAAATTCGTATCGAAAAAGTCGCCCATTATTTTAATGAAGCGGTTGCCACAAATTGCCTTCTAGCAAAGTCATAAAGCCAGACACCGTAATGCTGCTCTGCTTGTTGTGGGGTTATGTTTTCAAGGGTTTAGCGCCAATCAAAATATGAATATTAATGATAACGGCCAGCATTACTACCTGGCTGATGGGCATTGGAACAAGAAAGGGCTTGAGGTTGGTGGAACCCTGTTGTTGGTGGAACCCTGTTGTTTGAGAAAATATCTGGCACTACGCGCCACTAGATCCGAAACGTTGTCTCTCCCGTTAAGGCAAACTTAAATTGAACTCTACAGAAAAAATCGTACTTGAATCAGAAATTACCTGCCCGCAGTGCGAATACAAAAAGACTGAAACAATGCCTACGGATGCTTGTCAGTATTATTACGAGTGTGAAGGTTGTAAGAAATTACTAAAACCTGTTAGTGGTGATTGTTGTGTATTTTGTTCGTACGGA
>JAIBDK010000085.1 GCA_024679435.1 Gammaproteobacteria bacterium
CAGTTTACGGTGACCTATACCGCCGGTTACTTTGGAATAGATGATACCGGTTCCTTGAAAATTGTTCACCGCTTTGCATCAGATATGGGGCGTCCACAGTTTGACAATCCTGCGGGGCCGAACTTTACAACGGTAGAAGCCAGTAACGGCGCCGTGCTTCATGTCGAATACGACATGAAGCGAAATATACGCCCCTGGGATAAAACCCTGTACATTAAAGTGGTGCGGGGATTTTTGCGGGAAGGGGACCAGATTATTGTCCGATTTGGTGATCAGCGTCACGGATCACCGGGAATTCGGTTGCAAACTTTTTGTGAGGATACGTTCGAGTTTCGTGTGCTGGTTGATGCCATTGCTACGTACAATTATGTCGAGTTACCTGAACAGCCTGTCATAAGAATTATTCCTGGACCAGCGGCATTAATTAAAGGAATTATGCCTACCTCTAAATCCGCGGGGGAACGTTTTGATCTGCGGATTAAAGCGGAAGATAAATGGGGGAATCCGACCAATCAATGTGACGATGTCTACACACTGAAGGCAAATATATCGGTGCAGGGATTGCCGGAAACCATTCAGTTCGTGTCTGGAGAGTTTGAATGCCGTGTCAGTGATTTAAGTGTCACTGAACCCGGAGATCTGTTGATTGATTTTATTGATGGCGGTGGACATGTGGTTGCCCGGACTAATCCAAATCGTATCGCTGATAGTTTGTCCTTGCGACCTTTCTGGGGTGACTTGCACGGACAGTCTGAAGAAACAATTGGTACGAATTCTGCCCGGGATTTTTACGAATTTGCCCGGGACAAAGCGTTTCTGGATGTGTGTGTTCATCAGGGCAATGACTTTCAGATTACCAATTCATTCTGGCAGTGGCTTAATGAGTTGTCTGCGGAGTTCAATAAGGATAACGAGTTTGTGGTTTTTCCCGGTTGGGAATGGTCCGGCAATACCGGACTTGGCGGCGACAGGAATGTGTTGATGATGGAAGAGGGAAGGCAGATTCATCGTTCATCCCATGCCCTCGTGGACGATTTGTCAGATATTCAGACCGATGCCAATTCTGCCGAAGATCTTTTCACCATGCTAAAAGATGAAGATTGCGTGGTGTTTGCACATATCGGTGGTCGATACGCAGATATCAAGATTGCCCATGACAAGCGTCTTGAACGGTCGGTGGAAGTGCATTCTGCGTGGGGCACCTTTGAATGGTTGATAGCGGATGCCTTTGAGCAGGGATTCAGGGTGGGTATTATGTCTAATTCTGATGGTCATAAAGGTCGACCCGGCGCGTCTCACCCCGGCGCAACAAAATTCGGGTCCTATGGCGGCCTGACCTGCATGCTGTCAAACGACTTGACCCGGGCGTCGATAATGGAAAGCTTGCGCCGCCGCCATCATTACGGAACGACGGGGTGTAGAACAGTTCTGGAAACCTGGGTTGATCTTCCAGCTGATGGTCGAATCTATGATGAAGATCCTAATCTCGGTAACGTGTCTTCTCAGCCGGGAAAGCAGGCGATTATGGGAGATATCGCAAGTACTGATCAAGCGTTTGTGTCTTTCAATATCAATGTGGTGTCGGCCTCTCCCATCGAAAGAATTGATGTTCGTAACGGCCTTGATACTCTCGAGGTATATCGACCTTATGAAAAATCCCAGCTCGGAAAAAGAATTCGGGTCATCTGGGAAGGTTCGGAGTATCGGGGGCGTGGAAGAGAAACGATTTGGGACGGAACGGCCAGTTTGAGTGACAATAAATTTGCCCGTGTTTCTCCAATCAATCGTTATAATCAGGATAAGCGTTTTGACCTGATTGATGATAACCACCTTGAGTGGAATGCTTTAACTACCGGAGGATTTGGTGGCTTTGACGCCTGGCTTGAAGACGGAAATTCGGGAATGTTATCTATCGCAACCAATCTGGTGAATCAAACAATCCCTATTGGAGATATTGGGTTAGATGATATCGTTTTCGAAAACGGTGGTATTGATCGCAGAATACGAATATTTAGACTACCCGATCAAAATATCAGTAATAGTGTCGCTATCAGTCGGCGGATCTCGCTGAACAAAAATCAGGATAATCCGCTTTATGTCAGAGTAACTCAGGAAGATGGCCATTATATCTGGTCCAGCCCGGTTTATTTGATTGGTCCGGTACAGGTGTTTAAATCAGCTTTTTGAAAATGTCTGCCGCTACTTTCTAATGGTCAGTACCAATGAAATTGAGGTGCTGCATGATGGTTTGATCCCATTGCGGGGTTCCATCAAAATATCGAACCATGAACTCGGAAAATATACGGACTTTTTCTGACAGTAGCCTATTGGTGGGATACACCACATAGATTGACGATGGCAGTATGGAAGAGTCTTTTAGAATAGGGATCAGCTTTCCACTTTCTACGGCCTCGCAAAGGATGAATGTCGGGAGCATAACAATTCCCATACCGTGAACCCCCGCGGAGCAGATGAGATCGCCGTTGTTGGTAGTCATAGAGCCGGAAACCTTTACGGTTATCTCTTTTTTGTCATGTTGAAAAGTCCAGAGATCACGGTTGGGTCGATAGTGGTAGCGCAGACAGTTGTGATGTTGAAGGTCTTTAATGGATTCAGGGATTCCCGAAGCGTTTAGGTACGCAGGTGCTGCCGCCAGTAAAAATCGGCAAGGGCTCAATTTTCGGGCGACAAGGCTGGAATCACTTGGACGTGTAATCCGGATGGTTGCATCGTAACCCTCTTCAATGATGTCAATCTGTCGGTCGGACAAAGTAATATCTATTTCGACGCCAGGATAGGTTTTGCAAAAGCTCGCCAAAGCCGGACCAATCCATTTTTTTCCAAATGACATTGGGGCGTTGATTCTAAGTAAGCCTTTAGGCGTTCCGCTGATGCCGGTTACAAGTGCTTCAGCCTCGTCGACGGCTTCGAGGATCTGTTTGCTCTTTTCGTAATATGCTTTTCCCGCCGCAGTTAGACTGATTCGCCGTGTTGTTCTGTGCAGCAGTCTTGCACCCAGACCGGTTTCCAGATCAGAAAGATGTTTGCTTACGCCAGCACGGGATATCGGCAAGATTTCTGCTGCAGAGGTGAATCCTCCGGTATCTACTACGGCAACAAATGCTCGAATACTGAGAAATTTATCCATATTAGATCGTATTATGAACAGGTCTTTCTTTTTATGCACTATTTATCTTTAAAATAATACTAATACAATGAAGACCTTCAAAAATCAAAGTACATATAGATGATAAGAATCAGAAGAAGCGAAGACAGAGGCTATGTTAATCACGGTTGGCTGGAGAGTTATCACAGTTTTTCGTTTGCCAGTTACTATGATCAGGATCACATGAACTTCAGTGATTTGAGAGTGATCAACGAAGACTGGATAGCGGCCGGCGGCGGTTTCCCCATGCATCCCCATAAGGATATGGAAATCATTACTTATATTGTCAGTGGTGAGCTTGCCCATAAAGATAGTATGGGCAATGGATCTGTTATCCGGCCCGGGGATATTCAGAGAATGAGTGCTGGAAGCGGAATAACCCACAGTGAATTCAATCATTCTTCTGATAATCCAGTGCATCTTCTGCAGATCTGGATAGATACCTGTAACCAGGGAATCAAACCTGAGTATGAGCAGAAAAATTTTGCCGAGTTGCGGAACGACAACGGTTTGACCCTGATAGCATCAATGGGCGGTAGGCACGGCTCAGTGCATATCAATCAGGACGTAAACGTTTTCAGCGGCAGATTGAATGCGGGTCAGGGCGTGCACCTTGATATTCGTAGGGGTCGCCGATTGTGGATGCAATTGATTAGCGGATCGTTGGGCTTGGAGAGTGAATGTCTTGGGCCTGGAGATGGTGTCGCTGTCAGCGATCAACTGGATGTCAGCCTGGTGGCCGAAAATGAATCTGAGTTTTTGTTGTTTGATCTTAACTAATGGGGAACGGTAAATGAACGAAAAACTGGAAAGTGATGTGATGAATCAATTGTTCACAGAAGCCAGAACGTACCCTGGATGGAGTGCCAAACCAGTCCCAGATTCTTTGTTGTATGAACTCTATGATCTGGCTAAATGGGGCCCTACCAGTATGAATTGTCAGCCTATGCGACTGGTTTTTGTTAGAAGTGCGGAAGCCAGAGAAAAGTTGGTTTCTGCCCTGGCTAGAGGAAACGTTGATAAGGTTAAAACCGCGCCGGTGACCGCAATAATTGCCCACGATATGAGTTTTTATGCAAATCTTGGCAGTCAGTTTCCCCATGCGCCAAATGCGGCCGATATGTTCCTGGAGAACGATGCGTTGATAGAGTCCACTGCGTTTCGTAATGGCTCTCTCCAGGGAGCTTATTTGCTCATTGCGGCTCGGGCATTGGGGCTGGATACCGGACCAATGTCAGGATTTGATAATGACAAGGTTGACGAACTGTTTTTCCCCGGAGAAGATGTAAAATCAAACTTTATTATGACTCTGGGATATGGTGATGCGGCATCGCTGCATCCACGTGGCCCGAGACTTAAGTTCGATGCGGCGGCAAGTATCATATAAACGATAATAACTTTGGAGGTAAGACAGAAAGTGTCCGGCTCGGCAATACAAAAAAGAATTAATCCGAAACCAGCAGACCTGGGGGAGTTTTCGGTAAAACGGGCATTGCCCGCAACCAGCCAGAAGATGGTAGGTCCCTTTGTATTTTTTGATCATTTCGGGCCCACTGAATTTGATCCAGGAAAAGGCATTGCCGTTCGCCCGCATCCGCATATCGGAATTTCTACCGTAACCTATCTGTTTGAAGGAGAAATCATTCATCGTGACAGTCTGGGTTATGAGCAGCCCATTCAGCCGGGTGCTGTTAACTGGATGACTGCGGGCAAAGGCATTGTCCATTCAGAACGAACGCGTCCCTCTGTGGTTGAAACCGGGTCAAAAATGCATGGAATACAGGCCTGGGTAGCACTGCCCGTGGAAGATGAAGAATGTGAACCTGATTTTATGCATTATCCAAAGGAGGGTTTGCCAGAATCTGATTCAAACGGAGTATGGATGCGATTGATATGCGGAGCCGCCTTTGAAATGGAGTCAGAAGTTAAATCGCATTCACCCATTTTTTATGTTGAAATAAAAACAGATGTTGGCGCTACCGTTGTGTTGCCGGATCAATATACCGAGCGGGCACTATACTTAGTTTCCGGTGCCTTGCGAATAGAGGGTGAGATAATAAAGGAAGGAGAGTTTATTGTTTTCAGGGCGGGCGCAATACCAACTATCGAATCGCTGGAGACTAGTCGTTTTATGTTGCTAGGCGGAGAACCTCTCGAAGGGGACAGAGCGGTATGGTGGAACTTTGTATCCAGCAGAAAAGATAGAATTGAGCAGGCAAAACTGGACTGGAAGCAAAACAGGTTTGAAGCCGTGCCCGGAGAATCCGAATTTATTCCCTTGCCAGAAAATTAAGCTCGGATACGTGTCTCATAAAATCATGCCCTACATGTATGCTGAGTAGTCTTTAAATTTGAGTGTTTCTATTTACAGTAGTTTCCAAAGTCCAACTATCGCCTGGCGGCTGATACTTATGGGAGTTTTGTTGTTGACCATAGCCTCTGTCCTGCCAGCCTGTTCAAGCTATCCTGCCATGAAGGAAACTGCGCTGGTGGTCGATCAGGAGGAGGATGAAACGTGGCGAAGAGTAAAGTTTCGTTTTCGGTGGCCGGAAGGAGCGGATCTTGATTTTTCTTATCATTTACTCATTGCTGACCAGATTCTGTTGCCCGTGTTGGAAAACCATAAAGATGATATTCCTCTGTGGCGATTTCATCGTCGCGCAGCTCGGGACAGAGCAGGACACCAGTTTAGTTTCATATACTATTCCAATGGATACGTAGACAGAAAAATACGGGCGCAAATTAATCAAAACCCGATTGTTTCAAGGTTGAAAGACCTAGAGGTATTGGAAGCATTGTTGTTTACCCATTCGGATAAAAATGAAGCGGCACTGGTTGAGTTTACTAGCGACCCTGACTGGCCGTTGGAAATACAACAGTCATGGCCGTATTTTATAATGGGGGTTAGTGAATCATGGCTGGACTTGATTGAACGTGAGCAGGCACAGAACAAGGAGGCGACTAATCGTGATATTGTGGAAATGCTTTCGTATTACCAGCAGCTCAATGACCGGATAATTAATAAGTGGGGGGAATATGGGCGACACGCCTATTTGCACCACCTTAACGCGATTTATGGATACACGCCGGTGTATATTAGAGAGTCTGGACAATGGCAGAGGTTCTAGTTACTTTTTATCCTGAATGTATGCTTGTGATTGCACCGATCAGCCAAAACTCTTTTTACTTTCTATGTCCCAGGGAATGCAATAATTAAATCTCTTTCCAGCAATATTCCGCTTAGAGCATATTTCTGTCTTTCCTTCACCGCATTTTGCTGGGGCTGCAATGCGGTGTTTGCAAGACTGGCGGTGGGAGAAGTATCTCCTATGCTAATTGTTTCATTGCGCTGGTTTGGAGTTGTTGTCCTGATGTTGATTTTTGCGCGAAAGAATTTTCGCAAGGACTGGCCAGTTCTTCGGTCGAGTCTATTTGTTATTTTTTTGATGGGCGCGCTTGGTCTTACTGCATTTAACGCACTTTTCTACGTCGCGGCCTATACCACCACGGCGCTCAATATTGGAATACTTCAGGGTTCCATTCCGGTTTTTGTTCTGCTGGGTGCCTTATTGTTTTTCAAGGTTCCCGTGACCGGGCGTCAGACTGCCGGAGTGATTATTACGCTATTTGGCGTAGTGATTGTTACATCGGCAGGGGATTTGCACAGGCTGGCATCCTTGAGTATCAATAAGGGGGATTATCTGATGGTATTGGCCTGCTTACTTTATTCCGCATACGCGCTGACCTTGAAACGTTTTAGCGGAACCTCTCCATTGAGCCTGTTTGCAATTGTTGCTGCTGCGGCATTTATCGCTTCAATACCATTAAGCTTAACAGAGTACTATAGTGGCCATTTGCAATGGCCTACACCTAAAGGCTGGGTGATTGTTGGATTGATAACAATTATGCCGTCTTTTTTGGCTCAAATATTTTTCATTCAGGGCGTTACGGATCTCGGAGCAGGCCGGGCGGGCATTTTTGTTAATCTGGTACCGGTATTTGCTGCCATACTGGCAGTCTCGATTCTTCAGGAACCGTTCCAGTGGTACCATGGTCTGTCTCTGGTACTAGTGTTGGGAGGAATTGCTTTGAGCGAACGGCAACGCACATCGACTACCCGATCAGCTGGAGGAGCGGATAAATAAATTATTAAAGTGATCTTAAAATGACAGATTCAATTCAAAAAATGAGCATTTTTTATAATGAAAAAATGCTTGAGTACAAAGCACCTCCCGGGATGTTTGACAGTACACCTTCAGCGTATCTGGAAAGACAGATTGATCAACCCGAGGGTTCTGATCGAATTTGCAATACCGTATCAGTATTGCAAAACTCAATGTTGAGTGATCGATTAACCTGGTGCGATCCCAAACCCGCATCCGATGAAAGTATTCTTACATTCCATACTGCTGCGTATCTGGACCGGTTGAAAAAGGCTCAGGAAAAAGCGCACTATTTCACTTCTTCAACCTATATGGTAGAGGGTGGAATGTCGTTTATACGAATGTCAGCGGGCTGCGCCGTGGACGCTGCGGATAGTGTTGTCAGAGGAGAGAGTAAAATAGCTTATGCCATTAGTCGTCCACCCAGTCATCATGCTCAGCCGGATGTGGCGGATGGTTATTGTTTTGTGAATGGAGTCGGACTGGCTGTTCATCACGCCCTCAACAATGGATTTAAGCGAGTTGCGGTAGTTGACTGGGACGTTCATCATGGCAACGGCACGCAGGCTGGTTTTTATGATCGCTCTGATGTGTTGGCCATATCCCTTCATATGGATCATGGGTCATGGGGTGATACCCATTTACAGACAGGGGATGTAGACGAAACAGGAGAAGGTCCGGGAGAGGGCTTTAATATCAACATCCCGGTTCCTTTCGGAGCGGGAAACACCACTTACTGTCAGTTGTTCGACAAGTGTGTCGAGCCTGCGGTTAGAAAATTCAAACCCGATATAATTGTCATTGCCAATGGTCAGGACGCAAACCAGTTCGACCCAAACGGCCGGCAATGTCTCACCATGGCGGGTTATTATCAACTGGCAATAAGAATACGACAACTGGCAGAGCGTTATACGAACGGTAAGATAGTGATGACCCAGGAAGGTGGCTATAATCCGTCGTATGCGCCTTACTGTGCCTATGCGGTGGTGGCCGGTTTGCTGAATCAACCCATGGAGATGGACGATCCTATTGCGCTATATCCGGATGATTTGTTTCGCTCGGAACGGGATGTGGAAGAACTGATTGACCGTCACCCACTGTTTAACGG
>JAIBDK010000363.1 GCA_024679435.1 Gammaproteobacteria bacterium
CGCACGCCTTGTCGGAACAACAGCATCATCCGGATAATTTTCATTCCGCCAGCGGTAGATCCCGCACAACCACCCGCAGTACTAAGCAAAATTAAAAACACCGGAACAAAAGTCGGCCATTGCGAAAAGTCAGTTGTGGTGAAACCCGTTGTAGTAATAATAGAGACAGACTGCACGATTCCCTGAACAATATTATCTTCGGAATTATCAAAAATTCCATGACGCAATAGCATGAATACGGTGATAGCAGCCGATCCCGCAAGCAGGAAAAAATATACCCGTGCTTCGGGGTCGTTTAAATAAACTCTGACCTTTCGGAAGCGGACGGCAGAGAAATGTAGTGCAAAATTCAACCCAGCGAGAATCATAAACAAGCATGCAATCAGATATATCGCATTACTCTCAAAATACCCGAGACTGGCATCATGAGTAGAAAATCCGCCAATGGCAACGGTCGAGAAGGCATGACACAGCGCATCAAATGGTTTCATTCCTGCCATGTAGTAAAACATGCCACATGATGTTGTCAGCCCAAGATAAATAAACCAGATCGCCTTGGCAGTTTCAGTTATCCGGGGGGTCAGCTTATTATCTTTTACAGGCCCTGGCGTTTCTGCACGATAAAGCTGCATCCCACCCACTCCCAGTGCCGGCATAACCGCGACCGCAAGAACGATGATTCCCATCCCACCCAGCCATTGCAATTGCTGACGATAGTACAGAATAGAGCGCGGCATCTCATCCAACCCAGTAAGAATGGTGGCACCAGTGGTAGTAAGTCCCGATGTTGATTCAAATATCGCATCAATAATCCGGATTGACGGATTCTCAACCAGAAGCAGCGGAATAGCCGCGAGCAGCGACAATACTGCCCAGATGAGCACCACCACTAGAAAACCATCTCTGAACCGTAATTCCTTTTTAACAGTTCGCACCGGCAACCAGCAGATTAGCCCACAAATGATAATGATCACCATTGACGCAAGGAAAACATTATGAGTGTTATCGCCATAAACTAATGAAACGATAATGGGGGGCACCATTGTGACGCTGAAATAGGAGGTCAGAATCCCCAGTATTTTCCTGATCCCTTCGCCCTGCATTCCTTAACCTCCTAGAAGAACGTGGCGGAAACCTGAAACAGCCGCTCCACATCTGAAATTCGGCGCTTGTCGATCACAAAAATAATAATGTGATCACCGTCTTCCACTACGGCATCATCTTCAAGGTCGATAAGCTCATCGTTACGCATTATTGCGCCGATGGTGGCACCTTCAGGAAGTTTAATTTCCGCCAGCTTTCTGCCGACAATCTTCGACGTTTTACGGTCACCATGGGCGATGGCCTCAATTGCTTCGGCGACACCGCGACGCAGCGAGTGCGCGGCCACAACATCCCCACGCCTGACATGGGAAAGCAGCGCACTAACTGTTGAAAGTCGGGGCGAAATAGCAATATCCAGCACACTACTTTCAATAAGATCAATATATGAAGAACGGTTCACAATCGCCATGGCCCGCCGGGCACCCAATCGTTTGGCCAGCATTGCCGACAGGATATTCGCTTCGTCTTCGTTGGTCAGGGAACAAAACAATTCCATGTTATCAATATTTTCCTGGCGCAACAGTTCCTCATCGGCGGCATCACCCTGTAATACCACTGTATTTTCAAGTTTTTCCGAAACCTGTCTGGCGCGTTCGGTGTTTCTTTCGATTAACTTCACCTGGAAACCGCTTTTCTCAAGAGACTGAGCAAGACGAAAACCAATATTGCCGGCGCCCGCAATAAATACTTTTTTACCCGCCTCTTCGATACTGCGCAATTCCTGCATAACCAGACGAATATCATTCTGGGTAGCGATAAAAAACACCTCATCGTCAGCCTCGATGGTGGTGCTTCCAGTAGGGATAATTGCGCGGTCCTGACGATAAATTGCCGCCACCCGGGTTTTTACCGATGGCAGATGGTCTTTAAGCTCGCGAAGTTCGTGGCCCACCAGAGCGCCGCCATAATAGGCTCGTAATCCGACCAGCCGAATCTTGCCATCAGCAAAATCAATGACCTGCAACGCACCCGGATACTCGATTAAACGATGAATCTGATTGGTAAGAATCTGCTCCGGACTGATGATTACATCAATGGGAATCGCTGATTTGCAGAACAACTCAGGATGACCCAGAAAATCTGCAGAACGGACCCGGGCGATCTTGGTAGGCGTATGAAAAAGCGAATGGGCAACCTGACAGGCAATCATGTTTACTTCATCAGAGTTTGTGACCGCAAGAATCAGGTCTGCGTCTTCAGCCCCCGCCTGTCCAAGCACTTCCGGTGAAGACGCATCTCCCTGAACCGTCCGAATGTCCATACGGTCCTGCATGGTTTGGAGTATCTTGCGATTACGATCCACTACGGTGATATCGTTTTCTTCTCTTGAGAGGATTTCAGCAATGGAAGAGCCAACCTGTCCGCTGCCCAGAATTATTATATTCATCTACGTTGTCTCTTTCAGTGTGCGTCGAAGTTTACAATAGTAAAAACCGTCTCCTGAATGCAAACCGGGCAACCTCTGTCTACCATACCGGGTTTTCAGCCCAAAAACCGATTCAAGAGATTGTAGTTCAAAATCGGTGATGCACCCCAGAAATTTTTCAACGGTGCAATCATTTTCCTGACTGAAAACAGAACAGGTAACATACAACAACACGCCACCTGGTTTAAGCATTTTCCAAGCCGTATTTAGTAAGCTCAGTTGTTGCCGGTGAAATTTTTCAATATCACCGTCTTGCCTTCGATGACGAATATCCGGATGTCGACGAATGACTCCACTGCCGGAGCACGGCACATCCATTAGGATTCTGTCGAAGGAAACGCCGTCCCACCAGGCATCAGTATCAATAAAATCTGAATCCACTATCGTCGCGGTCAGACCAATCCGCTTTAAATTCTCTCTTATTCCTGCCACTCTATGGGGCAAATCCACGGCCACCATCTCACCGAGCCCAGGTTTCGACTCAAGAAGCAGACAGGTCTTACCCCCGGGAGCGGCACAGCCATCAAGCACCCGCATTCCGGTATCCATATCAAGGGCCCGTGCCACTAATTGTGCCGACTCATCCTGCACAGAAACATCACCCTTAACGAATCCGGGAATCTCCATGACTCC
>JAIBDK010000488.1 GCA_024679435.1 Gammaproteobacteria bacterium
ATTGGCCTGGTTTTCCTTCATATAAGCGATGTTTGAGAGCTCGGAAAATAACAGGGAGCGCTCCAAAAGTCCTTTTTGGACGATAGGGCTAAAAGAGTTGGAGTGCACGAACATATTAAATACAGAATTCTAATGTGTTGGGAGATTTTACTCAAAAGTATAGCAATCCAACCTGTCGATCTCCACTTAATCCGATCCAAAGATCACACCAGTCCCGTCACTATCAGGAGGTCTGCCCTATCATTTCCTCCGATAGTGCTGCACAAAGCGATTGTCTGGCTTCGGAAAAGTGATCATCAAAAAATTGAAAAAGTATGCCTCGTTATTATTTTAAGCAAAGTTGAAGAATCATCAACGGTACGTCGTCGATTGAACAAGAAGTTGATTCAGATTAAGTCTTCTAAAATTTTAGTCAATAGGCAACCAGAATATTTGTTTATCAGTTAGCTAAATAATCCTTATCAATGCAGCGGGTGATTTTACTTGCAGGTTGTGGGAATACTTGTATATTTCAACGCACTTTATATTGATATTCAGACTAACGTGGCTGTTCAGGTACCTCAGGGACTCGTTCCCCTCGACAATATACTTCCAGACGAGCCCTTGCTTATGATGGGCGCCGGTCCGGTGCCTATTCCTGCCCGTGTAGCGGCGGCAAATTCTATTGTAATCAATCATCTTGGCGATACCATGGCCCAGATTATTGATCAGGTGAAATCGATGTCTCGTTATGTCTTTCAGACTGATTCTTCACGAATTCTTGGGGTGGCCGGACCTGGGTCAGCGGCCATGGAGATGGCCATTATCAACCTCGTTGAACCGGGCGATACGGTGGTTAGTATTTGTAACGGGTTTTTTAGTAATCGGCTTGGTGAGATGGCAGAGCGAGTAAATGCCGAGGTAATTCGTTTGCCTGTGCGGGAAGGCAGAACGGCTGATCCTGATGATGTCCGACGGTGTGTTGAAAAGCATCGCCCGAAGGTCCTAACACTGGTGCAGGGCGAGACATCCAACACTGTGCTTAACAGGCACCTGCGTGAAATTGCCGTGATTGCCCGCGAACACAATTGTAAGTTGATCGTTGATGCTGTTTGCACGCTAAGTACGATGCCGCTGGAAATGGATGCGTGGGGAATAGATGCAGTTATAACGGGGGGGCAAAAAGGCCTGGCTTCTATTCCAGGGGTGTCGCTGGTGGCTTTTTCCGCTAGCGCCTGGAAAGCGATTAATGCGCGGGCTGATAAACTTCGTCACTGGTGCCTGGATGCTATTTTAGCGAACCAGTTTTGGTATGAAAAATCCTATCACTACACCGCACCGGTTTCAGGTATCCTTGCACTCCATGAGGCCCTGCGGCTGATTTGCATAGAGACGCTGGAGAACCGTTTCGAGCGTCATTTGAGATGTTCCGCTGCATTGCAGTCGGGGATCGAAAATATGGGGCTTTCACTGTTCATCAGCCCTGAGGCAAGACTGAATTCTGTTGTCGGAATTACCTTGCCAATTGGTGTGGATTCGAAAAGA
>JAIBDK010000305.1 GCA_024679435.1 Gammaproteobacteria bacterium
AAGCAGTACCGTATTGACTCGGATCGAATTCTGCGAGCTTTGGTATGGATGTTAATTTTTATAACGGCGCTCGCTGGGGTGAGTGGGCAAGCACAAGGCCAGTCCTATGATGAGGCCTCTCTGGAGTCGATCTCCGCTTCTTCCGATCAAGCTGTCAGTGGAACGAATAGTGAAGAACCTCTGGTGGGGCAGCTATTACAAAAACAACAATCAGAAGGCTTTCAGGGAGAACCTGATGGGTTTGCCGGTTACGCTGCTGCGGTATCTGGTTCACAAGGTTCTGGTTATGATCAAGCAACCATTTCAACTTGGCGAAACTCGAATACTAATCTGCTGGGGGAGAGGCTGAGAATATTTTGGGATGAGTTGCCTCTGGCGGGCGAGCGGATAAACAGGGCATTTAGCCTGACCACAAACCCTGAAACCGGATGGACGGGGGCAAGAGTTGTCATCAGCATCATAGGTGTTTTTGTGCTTGCCTTGATGGTGGAATTATTTACTACCCGTAAACTGCTGAAGCGTCTCTATAACTACGCCAGCAGTCAAGAAAAAACCAATAAGCTTAAATACAAGTTTATAGCGACCAGAATATGTATCCAGCTCATCGGTATTGCGGTTCTCGGGATTGCTTCGTATTTGCTTGGTCTGTATTTCATCAAGCAAAATGAGTATCTTGAATATCTGTTTATTGAGCTTTTGAAAGCGCTTCTCCAATTCAGACTGTGGCTGGTTCTGATTCGCAATATCTTTTCACCTGCACGGATAGACTTTCGGCCAATCCCTATGGAAGATGCGCCTGCTAGACAGCTTTATTCATGGTTCACTCTTTTTTTTGGGATTATAGCATTTGGAGGTGCCGGGTATGCCTATCTGGGAATGGCGGAAGTTGATCCGATTCTGATGGGCGGGTTGCTTATTCCTTACACCCTCCTGTTGAACCTGATTATCTTGACTCAGGTCTGGTGGATGCGAGACAAAATAACCAATATGTTCGTTATTGAGGAGGATCGGACCAATCAGGGTTTTGTGAAATTGTTTTTGATGCAGTCCTGGCCGCTTCTGTTTAGCGCCTGGATGATCATGTTATGGATGTTATGGCTGTACAACGCATTTCTTGGGAACTGGACGCAGGCGATCGAGGTAGGCAAGAGCTGGTGGATTACCCTGGCCTTTCCAGTCGCCGACCGAATGTTTCATGGATTGATTAAGCAGGTTGAGGATATCGACTGGCTGCAGAGTCCGCATTATGCCGACCGGGCCGGTCGGTTCATCATGGTTGTGCAGACCGGGTTTCGTTTTGTGCTGGTAGGGATTGCCTTATATCTTCTTAGCCAGGCTGGCGGTTTTCAGCCCAATTCCTTGATGACCGAATCTGCTTTTGCCAAGGTATTGAGAGGGTCTGTAAATATCGCTTTTTTTGGGGTTCTGGGATATGTGATATGGGAGATGTTTCATGCTCTGATTGAGCGGAAGCTGCCGGTGGAGGAAGTAGACGCTATTGCCAGTCTGGAGGGGGATGGCGGCGGCACCGGCGCGACCCGAGCGGAAACGCTTGTTCCGCTTATGAGGACGGTAATGACGGTGATATTAACTATTTTTTTCGCACTGACTGTGCTGCACTCTCTCGGGATTTCTATCGGACCTTTGCTCGCCGGTGCTGGGGTAGTGGGTATTGCTATTGGTTTTGGTTCCCAGAAGCTGGTTCAGGATGTGATAAGTGGCGTCTTTTTCCTTATCGACGATGCCTTTAGAAGAGGTGAGTATATTGAGCTTGAAGGTTTGAAAGGGACGGTTGAAAAAATCTCGTTGCGCTCCATGCAGCTTCGTCACCACCTCGGAGCGGTGCAGACGATACCCTACGGTGAAATTAGAACAGTCAAAAACCTCAGTCGAGACTGGATAACCATGAAGCTGGAATTAAGGTTGCCCTACGAAACCGATATTGAAAAAGTCAGGAAGATTATAAAAAAAGTCGGCCAAACTATGCTCGAAGATCCGGTTATGGGCCCTAGTTTTATTTTACCTTTGAAATCCCAGGGAGTAATGCGGGTTGAGGAATCTGCGTTGATTTTCAGAATGAAATTCACCACCAAACCCGGCGAACAATGGGTTATCCGAAGAGAGGCGTACCGCAACGTCCGCGATGCGCTGGCTGATGCGGGTATTCATTTCGCTCACCGGGAAGTCCGTGTCAATTTACCCGAGCTTGATCATCATGACGTCGGTCTGGCGAATAGTGTCAACACCGAATCGACATCAGTCGACCAGCAGCCAGAACGGTCACCTACACGCTCAAATGAAAAGCTGAAGGAAAGAGTGGTTCAGGCAGCTACGGCAGCGGCGACAGGAATCATTGCCAGCGAAGCACTTAAGAAGGGTCGAATGGATGATGATGGCGGTGGTATGGACGATGAAATGTAGCAGATGAAGTAATGGCGTCAGTCTAAATCAGACGGACTGTATACCTGTATTGGTCGGTCCAGCCCCTTCAGTAAATGTTCTCCGGCACCCACCCAGTCAACGGAAATATTACGGGCAAATTCCTCACTTACCAGAGTAGGGCGATTGAGTTCCTTGGTGAGAGATTCTATACGGGCTACTTCATTAGCGGCTCGGCCGATCACTGAAAATTCTACGCGCTGCGGGACACCTATATTACCAAACAACACTTTGCCGACGTGTAAACCCAGTCCAAAATTGAGCGCCGGTCGATTATCATCCTGACGTTTTTTATTTGCTTCCTCCATATTGGCTCTGGCTTCTATCGCGGCTTTCATTGCCGACTCGCAGGCCCTTGAAGTGGCGCCTTCATCTCGGATGGGGAATATTGCCAGCACTGCATCGCCTATAAACCTGAGCACTTCGCCACTATGATTCAGAACCGCTCCTGCTGTGGATTCGAAATAGGTATTTAAGGCTTGAAGAAAATCCTTGCCGCTCATGCTATTTGCGAGACTGGTTGAATCTCGCATGTCGCTGTACCACAGCACCGCATAGATAGTCTCACCGTCACCTCGTTGGATGTTTCCATTCAAAACCTGACTTCCGGCATCGGGGCCTAGATACGCCGATAGAATATTTTCGGTGATCTGGGTCTGGATGTTTATCTTGAAGGCAACGGCGAGACGTTGTTCGATTCGCTTCAGCGCCTGGATATCATTATCCGAAAATCCGGTTTTTCGGGTTGTGCTCCAGGAGCCAACAATACCGGAATTTTCAAGTTCCTCGTCATTTTTATTGACCACAGTTTGCTTGCTGAACGGAACGATAAACGCGAGATAATCAGTGTAGCCTTCAGTTTTCAGGGTTTCAAGAATATCAAAATCCAGCATAGCTTCATCACCTGTTAATTTTCTCCGCATATGGGAGATCTGATTAATAACAAGGTAAAACATCGGACTGTTCCGCCAGGGGTCACGGTTTTCACTATAGATAAAATCATTTCGCTCCACTTTTTGATTCAATTTCCAGGTAAGAGTTTGGGCATCAAAGAGTGGGTGTAAAACTTTAAATCCTATTTGAGCCCGGGCAATGGGCACCCCGGCAGCGTGAAGTTGCTTGCAGGTTTTCTCAAATATTTCTTCGATAGGTGTGTCGATAAGCGCCTGACTAACCAACGAATTCGCGACTGAATCGATGAGTGAATTGCCCCTTTCGGATTCCACTGATGAATGTGATACTGTCATTGAGTTTCAGGGTTAGTTTGTTGGGTCGGTTATCGCAGTGTAACCAGTTCTTCTGC
>JAIBDK010000097.1 GCA_024679435.1 Gammaproteobacteria bacterium
ACCAGCCGGGGTACTGTCGGCATAGCCTTAATGCGTTTGAAAGCGGGTTGAAGTCGGCGATGTACCACCGCAGTGTGTCCTGGTTAGAATATGGAGTGATTAACAACAAGAAGCTTGCTCAAACAAAACAGTTAATCCAGTACGGACAGTGCGAGCTCGTTGAAATGGTTAAGATTTGAGTTAGGAATATGCGCTATAAATTTACCAAAATGCAATCCCTTGGTAATGACTTTGTCATTCTCAATGGGGTAACAGAGGATATCAGAATTACACCTAATATCGCTAAATTTATTGCGGATCGACATTTTGGCATTGGCTGCGATCAGATAATGATAGTCGAAGACTTGCCGAACAATCCTGATAACAAAGCATACAGATTGCGGATATTCAACAGTGATGGTAGTGAAGTCGGACAGTGTGGTAATGGGGCGCGTTGTTTTGCCGGATATTTGCGAGATCAAGGTCTGATTAAAGGTAATGCCGTCAGCGTCGAAACCTTTAATACCCAACTCGATCTAAATCTCAATGATGATGGAACGGTGACAGTGGGGATGGGGTTGCCGATAATTGATCCCGTTGAAATTCCTCTTGCGGTAGGATCTCAAAATTTGACCTATGCGCTGGAATTTCAGGGCAGGATTATCGAGTTCTCGGCACTATCTATGGGAAATCCGCATTGCGTGCTTGATGTGGACGACGTTGAGACAGCAGATGTTGAACATATCGGGCCAGCTCTGGAATGCCATCCAATATTTCCGCAAAAAGCGAATATTGGTTTCGCGCATTATTATTCTAGATCAGCTCTTAATCTGAGGGTGTTTGAGCGCGGTGTTGGAGAGACGCTGGGTTGCGGCAGTGGAGCCTGTGCAGCAGCAGTGGCGGGTATTCGCAGAAAAATACTCGACCGAAGAGTTCAGGTTCATTTGCCCGGGGGCAGTGTTGAAGTGTTTTGGCCGGAAGACGATTCTCAGGTTTATCTATCTGGAGAAATACATCGGGTATTTGACGGATCCATTGAGGTCTGAAAGGATTAAGCGTTGTTTTAGCTGACCGGAACTCCCTTATACGATGGTTATAGGTTTTTCGAACAAAGGTTATAATGCGTCATTAATACAACAGAATAGTTTAGCAAATATGATTACTACTGAAGAGGTCCTCGATTATTTGCGGCAGAATCCTGCATTTTTTGATGATAACGAGGACATACTGGGAGATCTAAATCTGGCCGGCCCGGAAAACCTTGGTCCGTTTGTTGAAAAACAGATTGAGGTGTTGAAAAACCGTGAAAATCAACAAAAAGCCAAGTTTGACTTGATTGTAGATAGCGCTAAAAGCAATCTAAAACTCGAAGATGATTTTCTTGAGATTGCAATGTGTTTATTAGGAGAAGGCCAGGTTCAAGGTGATCCTAAACATATCGCTACTGCGTTGTTGATTCGTCAGTTCAACGTAAAAGAAGTCGTGTTTATCATGGATTCAAATAATTCCGTAAACCAACATCCTGCTTATGAAGAAATCAAACAGCGAATCGCCCACAAAAGCAGTATCTGTGATGATCGGGTTTCCAGTTCCTTGCTGAAATCGATTTTTGACCGGAATACTCATGGGATTAGATCCTGTGCGTTTATCCCTCTGGTTTTCAATCGCAGCATTACCGGAGTTATGATTCTTGGTTCTGTCAGTCAGGAGCGATTCAGCCCGGGTATGGGCGTAAATTTTCTGGATAAACTTGGGATGCTGGTTGGAAGTTATCTTGTGGGGAGAAAGTCTGAGTCTCATGAATCTGGGCTTTCAGATTCGGTGTGATGTCGACTCTCGCTGACAGCGTAGTCCGCTTCATAAACCTTGTTGAGAAAGAGCGCCGGCTATCTGTTAACACAGTCAAGGCCTATCAGAGAGATCTGAACAGACTGCTCGAATTTCTTGATGGGAGAGATGTTACTTGCTGGTCTGATATTGACAATAAATGTGCCAGAGCGTATCCCGCAAGCCTGTATCAGTCCGGAATTGCAGGTACCAGTATTCAGCGAATGTTGTCGGCCTGTCGATCGTTTTTCGAGTATCTTCTGAAAAATGGCGTTGTTTCTATTAATCCCTTCGAAGGGGTTGCTGCACCACGTTCCCTGCGAAAGTTGCCTGAAACTCTTAGCGTCGACGAACTCAGTGCGCTCCTTTCTCGCCATGACGGTTCGGTTATGGCAGTTCGGGATCAGGCTATGCTGGAACTTTTCTACACTTCCGGTATGCGCTTGTCTGAGCTGGCAGCTCTGGATTGCGATGAGCTGGATTTTGAAGCCGGTGAGATATCGGTGATTGGAAAAGGAAACAAGCAACGTATTGTTCCGGTGGGAAGCAAGGCCCGCGATGCGTTGCGGAAATGGCTTGATCTAAGAAACGAACTCGCCCTGAAAACCGAAACCGCACTCTTTGTGAATAACCGCGGGTCGCGAATCAGTGTCAGAGGAATTCAATACCGCCTCAATCAATGGGCCAAAGCCAGTGGGCTGGGCCGCCGGCTCCATCCTCACATGCTCAGGCATTCTTTCGCCAGTCATATTCTTGAGTCTAGTGGTGATCTCAGGGCGGTTCAGGAAATGCTTGGACATTCTGATATATCTACGACACAAATATATACCCACCTGGATTTTCAGCATCTCGCCCGGGTCTACGATAAGGCCCATCCAAGAGCCCGAAAGCCGCTGAAAAAATCATGAGGATCGCCCTGAAAAAGCCTCGAAAATAATAGTTTTCCAGTCACCATAAAATTGGCGTTGATATCTGGCTCCATCAAAGATATAGTTCGCCACCAAATTTTTTCACCATTTCAATTTATACGGAGTTATTTCCATGATGAACTCTCTTCCTGTAATTCTCGGCGTAGTGGGACTTTTCGTTGCCCTGCTGATTTACAGAATGATTCTCAAGTATCCCGCCGGTGAAGGCAAGGTTGCTGAAATTGGCGACCAGATTCACCGTGGTGCCATGGTTTTCATGCGCAGGGAATACACCTATCTGTTGATGTTTGTTGCTGTAGTCGCTGTTTTGATATTTATTTCAGATTTGGGTATAAAAACGACCATTGCATTCCTTCTGGGTGCGGCCTGCTCAGGTGTTGCCGGATACATTGGTATGTATGCGGCCACTCATGCCAACGTTAGAACGACCACTGCGGCAGCCCAAAGTGGTGCAGAGGCAGCGTTGGCTGTGTCATTTTTCGGTGGCTCTGTTATGGGGCTTACCGTTGCTTCCATGGGTTTACTAGGCATTGGTATCTTGTATCTGATGTACGGCGGTGATCCGCATACAGCCCACGTCATCCATGGATTTGGAATGGGTGCGTCATCTGTCGCGCTGTTTTCCAGGGTCGGTGGCGGTATATTTACTAAAAGTGCAGATGTCGGTGCTGATCTCGTTGGTAAGGTCGAAGCGGGTATCCCCGAGGATGATCCAAGGAATCCGGGCGTAATTGCCGATAATGTTGGAGACAACGTTGGTGACGTCGCAGGCATGGGCTCTGATATCTTTGAATCCTATTGTGGTTCTATCATCGCTACCATCGCTATTGCTGCGACTTTGACCTCTTCGGCTCTTGGTGAGCAGGCAACATTGATGTTTTTGCCATTGGCTCTGGCGTCTGCTGGATTGATCTGCTCCATGCTGGGTATTGCCATTGTTAAGATGAATACTGCGAAATCGCCGGAACTCGCTCTGCGAATTGGGACTATTGGCGCGACGGTTATCTTTATGGCTGTTGCCTATCTTGTCATTCAATATTTCGATGTCAGCGTGAATGTTTGGGGCGCGGTCGCTGTTGGAGCCGTTGGTGGTATCGGTATCGGTCTGATTACAGAATACTATACCGGTGGCCAGCCCGTGCGTGATATTGCAAAAAGCGGCGAAACAGGCCCGGCTACGGTGATGATTTCTGGACTGGCTGTTGGGATGCAGTCAGTCGTTGTTCCGTTGCTGATCATTGCGGCTATCATTTTGATTTCCAGTGAACTTACCGGTCTTTATGGCGTTGGTATTGCCGCGGTAGGTATGCTGGCAACGGTTGGAATCACGATGGCTATTGATGCTTACGGTCCGGTCGCTGATAATGCAGGCGGTATCGCAGAAATGGCGGGCCTTGGAGAAGAAGTCCGGGAAATTACAGATTCCCTGGACGAGCTTGGAAATACGACAGCAGCGATTGGTAAAGGTTTTGCCATTGGTGCAGCTGCTCTTGCCGCTTTGGCTATTATCTCTGCCTATATCGAAACTGTTTCTGCGCTGAACCCCGGATTTTCGCTGGAACTAAGTGATCCTTACGTTCTTGCAGGTATGTTTCTCGGTGGTATCTTCCCAATGCTTGTATCCAGCATTACCATGAATGCAGTGGGAAGTGCAGCATTTGATATGATTCACGAAATTCGGCGCCAATTCCGGGAAATTCCCGGTCTTATGGAAGGTACCGCGAAGCCGGATTCGGATCGGTGCGTGGATATTGCTACCCGTGCGGCACTGAAACGAATGATTATTCCGGGTATTCTCGCGGTGGCTTCTCCCGCGGTAGTCGGTTTTGCGCTCGGCCCCACGGCCCTCGGTGGTATGCTGGGTGGTGCGTTGCTAGGCTGCGTGCTGATGGCGCTTATGATGGCCAACGCCGGTGGTGCCTGGGATAATGCCAAGAAATTTGTTGAGAAAGGTAATTTGGGCGGCAAAGGTTCGGAAGTTCACTCGGCAGCTGTCGTGGGCGATACCGTAGGCGACCCTTTCAAGGATACGTCAGGTCCTGCCATGAACATCCTGATTAACGTTATGGCTATTGTGAGTCTGGTTATTGCTCCGTTGCTGTAGTCGAAGTACTTGTGAAGTTGCCCGCATCATCCTTGGGGTGATGCGGGTTTTTTTATGTTGGTATGGATATTTGGTTAGCATAGATCGTCAAAACTGATGTTGTAGCTGCCAAAGCCGGATGGATATGGGATTTTAAATACCCGTTGGCAGACCTAATCACTGATGTGCTTGAGTCCGGTGAGCTTGCAAAGAGAGGTGAGAAGGGACGTGCTCTGGTAGCCGAAAAATTTGACTGGCCGGCAGTGGTTAAAGCTTTAACCGGAATGCACATAAGCTGTTTAGAGGAGCGTCGATGATTCTTGATTCGATAACACCGATTTTGTTGACGTTCAATGAAGAAAGAAATATTGGCAGAACGCTGTCTATGCTCAGCTGGGCTCGCAATATTGTGGTGGTGGATAGTGGCAGTTCTGACGGTACTGTTGATATACTGAACGCCTGCGATAATGTCTGTGTTTTTTCACGGAAATTTGACTCTCATTCCAGTCAATGGCAGTTCGCACTGAAGCAAACCGGAATTGAGACAGAGTGGGTGCTGGCACTGGATGCAGATTATCGGCTAAGCTCCGCTCTGGTTGATGAGCTGAAAATTTTGGTTCCTGAGGAAGGTCTCAACGGTTACAAAGTTTCCTTTGCATATTGCATAGGTGGTAAACCCGTCAGAGGCTCATTATATCCGCCAGTATGCGTCCTTTACAGGCAAGAGTTCGCAGACTATACGCAGCAGGGTCATACTCAACGTATCCGGATTGACGGGAGAACTTTAGATTTGACGTCGCTAATTTGTCACGATGACCGAAAATCCTTTTCGGTCTGGCTCCAATCTCAGATTAAGTATGCCGGTCTGGAAAAACAATTAATCAGGAACCCCCGCTGGCAGGAACTATCTCTTTCCAACAGGCTCAGGAAGCTCATTGTGGTTACCCCGATACTGGTGCCCCTTTATATTTTGTTTGTAAAAGGTGCGGTCATGAGCGGTATTCCCGGCTTGAAATATGCAGGCGAGCGTCTCATCGCCGAAGCTCTGTTGTCATATCATTTGCTGTTTAAATAGGGATCACGTTGTATAAAGATTCCTAAAGTTTGAAATCAGACTTGAGTTTCTTTTTGACCGCGAGGTTTTTAAGACGAACGTAGTCCGGCAGACCATTTTTATAGGGCGGATAATCTTCGCCTTTCATCAATGGCAGAAGATAGTCTCGACATTTGTTGGTGATGCTAAAACCGTCTTTTGTGATGAAGTTTCGCGGCATCATTTTTTCAACGTTGGCCACCTTGCTGAGTTTGGCGGCGCCGATTTTCCACTTGTAAGGTTTATTGCTGATTCTTATAATGATTGGCATTACTGCATTTTCGCCCTTCACGGCAAGCTGAACGGCGGCTTTGCCTAACGCATAGGCCTGGTCCACATCGGTTTTTGATGCGATATGACGGGCAGCACGCTGCATATAATCTGCGACGGCCCAATGAAATTTATAACCCAGATCCTGTTTGACCATGTTGGCCACCACCGGCGCAACACCTCCTAACTGGGCATGACCGAAAGCGTCCACCAAGCCCTGATCTGCCAGGAAACGACCTTTTTTATCAGTAACTCCTTCTGAGACCACGACGGAAACGTAGCCAAACTCCCGGACTTTTGCTTTGACCTGGGCGATGAATTTCTTGCGGTCGAACGGGATTTCAGGAAACAAAACGATAATTGGAATCGGCGTCTTCTCGTCCGACGCCATAGCCCCGGCAGCGGCAATCCAGCCCGCATGTCTTCCCATCACTTCTATTACAAAAACCTTGGTAGATGTTTCCGCCATGGACGCGACATCAAAACTGGCTTCCCGAGTGGATACTGCAATATATTTAGCAACGGATCCGAACCCCGGGCAGTTGTCGGTGATCGGCAGGTCATTGTCTACGGTTTTGGGTACATGAATTGCCTGTATAGGATATTTCAATTTTTTGGAAAGTTGGGAAATTTTGTGGCAGGTGTCTGCTGAGTCCCCACCACCGTTGTAGAAAAAATAACCAATATCGTGGGCTGCAAAAACCTCTATCAGGCGCTCGTATTCACGGCGATTTTCTTCGACGCTTTTCAATTTGTATCGACACGAACCAAATGCTCCTGATGGGGTATAACGCAGTTTTGCGATTGCAGCCCGAGATTCCCGAGAAGTATCAATAAGATCTTCTTTTAAGGCCCCGATAATCCCGTTTCTGCCGGCATAAACTTTACCGATTTTTGCGGGATAGTTCCGGGCGGTTTCGATTACTCCGGCAGCCGAGGCGTTGATGACCGCGGTGACTCCACCGGATTGTGCATAAAAAGCGTTTTTAGGATTGCTCATTTGAATAAAATACGTGATTTAAAATAGTTTTTTGAAAGTTAGATATCACTAAAGTAAGTTTAGGTTCTAGCGAAATCGAAATTTATTGATGGTTATGCCAGTTGACCAGATTTTCCTGATTCATCGCTGTCATTATGATGATGTTCTCTTTGGTGATCGGAACGGGCATCCAGAACAGCCGTTACACATTCATGCAGCCCGGTATATTCCTCGTTGTCAGTTGCATGTTGTTCATGGGGTGTATAAAAAAACTGGGCTCTGAAACGGAACATACCAACTTTGAATGCCACGAAATTAGTGTTCTCCTCATGCCACAGGACCGCCGGACAGGGCACTGTTTCACCTGTTCCGGGCTCCAGCACCAGATCGCAATCGGCGATCTGAATTTCCACTTCTTTATGGAAGTGTTTTCTCAGTAAATCACGAATATAGTGGAGTTCAGAATCTGTAAATTCGGGTGTCAAAGTTTTGGTGAGTGACCTTATCATAGGCGAGTTTACCGTATCTCAGTGAATGCGGGGCATCCTGGTCAACATTTTCCAGATTTTGGTATGTGTGTCTGCAGGGCATGAATTAATTGCCGGGTTTTCCTGATAAACGATAACTTGGGAGCAAGGGCATGGTCTGGAATAGGCGGTATTGGGGGTTTCTGCCTGTCGGTCTAGTCTGGTATCGCGTAAAAGCTCTAATTTACTTGAATTTTTGGTCTAAACGGGTTAGATTCCGCAACCCTTTTGACGGCCA
>JAIBDK010000217.1 GCA_024679435.1 Gammaproteobacteria bacterium
ACTCTGAAAGCATACACGGCAGATGGATGGTTCAAAACGGGTGATGTGGCGGAACTTTGTGAAGACGGAAACTGGAAGCTGGTGGGACGCCTAAAGGAAATGTATAAATCTGGGGGCTATAATATTTACCCACGGGAAATTGAAATCGCCATTGAGCAGCATCCTGCGGTAGCGTTGACGGCGGTTCTTGGGATAAGCCATGACCTATATGATGAAGTTGGTTATGCGTTTGTGGAACCTGTTTCTGGTCAGCAGGTAACAGATTCAGAGTTATCTGATTGGTGTAGAAAGAGACTGGCGAATTATAAAGTGCCGAAAAAATTTGAAATTGTTGAATCGTTACCGCGACTGCCGATTGGAAAAATAGACAAGCAATTACTTAAAAAGAATCTTGAAAAATATGAGGTTGGCTAAACTGAAAATGGAATCAGCAGAAGATATAAGCGGTTTGGTTTTCAGTATCTTTGGTGCAAATATTATCGGCAATAATTAAAAAGGTATTCACGATTGAAATATAAAAAACTGGGGGACTCCGGGATAGATGTTAGCTTAATCTGCCTTGGTACCATGACTTGGGGTGAGCAAAACACACAGGATCAGGCTTTCGAGCAAATGGATTATGCGCTGGATCATGGCGTTAATTTTTGGGATGCGGCCGAGATGTATCCTGTTCCGGTCAGAGCGGAAACTTTTGGTGATACCGAGCGTTGTATAGGAAACTGGTTTGAACAAAATGGTCGTCGGGATGAAGTGATTTTGGCTTCCAAGATAACCGGGCGAAGCGACCGTGTATGGGTTAGAAATGGTAACGAGACCCGGATAAACAGTGCCCAGATTCTGGAGGCCGTTGAGGGCAGTTTAAGGCGCCTTAAAACCGATTATATTGATCTTTACCAGATTCACTGGCCGGACAGGAAAATGGGTTTGTGGGGCGAAGGAGCAGGCTCCTATGTCCATAAAGGCAATCAAGATGAAACACCTATACTAGAAGCAATGGAGGTGCTGAGCGAGTTGGTGGAATGCGGCAAAATACGAACGGCAGGGGTGTCTAATGAAACACCCTGGGGTATCTCTCAGTATCTAAAGGTGTCCGAACAACACGGCTTACCTCGCATCGTTTCTATCCAAAACTCATACAGTTTGTTGAATCGTATTTATGAGGGCGGCCTAAGCGAATACAGCTACCGAGAGGATATCGGCTTATTGGCTTATTCTCCGCTGGCCATGGGAACTTTAAGCGGTAAGTATGAAAACGGACATGTTCCCGAGGCCAGTCGGCTTGCTCTGTTTCCTGAATTTATGGAACGGTACAAGACATCGGAAGCTCAGTCTGCTATTGATGCTTATGTAGAACTGGCCAGAGAACATTCCATGACACCAACTCAACTGGCGTTGGCGTTTGTGAATTCGCGACCATTTATGACTTCCAACATCATCGGTGCAACCACAATTGAGCAGCTTTCAGAGAATATAAACTCCGTTTACATTAAAATCAGCGAAGAGGTCGAACAGGCGATTGAATCTATCCATAGACGGTGCAAAAACCCTGCGGCGGTTTGATATTTGTAATGGTGTACCGTATTGTCTAAGCATCCGTCTCCAATAATGGTCTTTAATGCTGCGGATTAACTGAGGGTTTACTATGAGTAATGACGTAATTATCGAGGCCTGGAATACCGTTCTTTTTGACAAGTTCTCCCGGTTCAAGCATTTGCTGATAGACGGGCTCTCGTCGCATAGTGAGGAAGCGTTAAAACGGCATAAACATAGCCCCGGACATAAGGTTTTGGATATTGGTTGCGGTTTTGGTGACAGCACCATAAGAATTGCAAAATCTCTTGGTGCTGACGGTTTTGCGGTCGGCGTGGACTGTGCTTCCAACTTCATCAGGGAATGTGAGTTAGAAGCGGCCAAAGTGAATGCTGACAACGCCAAATTTCTGGTGGCTGATGTTGAAGCGGACGACATGGGTGGACCCTACGATGAGGCCTTCGCCCGTTTTGGTACGATGTTCTTCAACATGCCCGGTGCGGCAATGCGCAACATACGTTTATCATTGAAGCCAGGGGGCAAGTTCACTCAGATTGTCTGGCGGAAACGCGAAGACAATCCCTGGCTTTATGAAGCCGAAGTGTGCGTTAAAAGCATCGTTCCGGTTATTTCTCACGAGGATACTGATGCCGTTCATTGCGGCCCAGGTCCGTTCTCCATGTCAGGCCCTGATATGGTAAGCGAGATGCTCAGGGTTACCGGTTGGAACCGCATCTCTTTTGAAAGATTTGATAGTGACATCTGTATCGGCCGAAATCTGGAAGAGGCGATTGAGTTCGCTATGTCACTCGGCCCGGCCGGTGAAATAATCCGACTGGCCGAAGAGGAAGGTGAGCGTCTTAAACCTCAGGTTGTTATTGCGCTTAAAGAGGTATTTGGGAAATACCAGAGGGAAGATGGCGGGATCTGGACGCCGTCCAGTACCTGGTTTGTCACGGCTTATAATCCAGACTAGTTTCCAGACTAGATAGGCCTATAAAGGCAGGATACGATTCTCTATGTCTTATGTCTACTATTAGGTCCCCATTGTACAGTCCCCATATTCACGGTGGGTGTTGGTGAACTGAAGAAAAGGTTCTCTTCAGTTTACTGTTTTCAGGAAAGTTTAACCTTCTCAGCCCGTTGCCTGAATTGAACATAAGCCGCGATGGTCTGAATGGAAGAATGTGAGGGTGATGGTAATAGGCTTTTTAAAATCTATTCATTGATTTTCTGATAGTATCTTTGGTTTGCTTTATTCATTTAACTACAAAACAAGAGGCAGCTATGGCGCAATATATTATTTGTTATCTGGGTGGTGCTGAGCCAGCTACCCCGGAAGAGGGCAAGCAGCATTTTGACAGATATAACCAATGGTTAACCGCAATGGGAGATGCCGTTGTAAATCCTGCAAGTCCGTTTAAAGATACAACCACGGTTCAATCCGACGGGACGGTGGAGCCCGGCAGTATGTCCGCAATATCAGGTTTTACCGTTATAGACGTGGACTCCATGGAAGCGGCACTGGAACATGCTGGAGCCTGCCCGTTTCTTGAACTTGGTGGTGCACTAGAGGTTTCTGAACTGATACAGATGCCCGGTTGATTTTAGAGCCCGTTGTTGTCAGGCCGATCTTGGATTGATAGGTAACGTTGTGTTCAAATTCAGGATTTGTTCGATTCTGGCTGCTGCGGAGATAACTGACGCATCCTGAAAAGTGCCTGAAGCTATTTGAAGCCCAACGGGCAAGCCTGATTCGCTGAACCCGCATGGCAGGGATAACGCCGGGCATAATGCGGTGGTAAACGAATAGGCAATTGATAGCCACTGATAATAATTGTCGAACTTGTGTCCGTCACATTCCTCGACATGATTCTGGGTTAACGGATAGGGTGGGGTTATCGTGGCCGGAGTTAATAAAATTGCATAGTCGTTGAAAAATGCCTGACTACGCTTTACAAGGGCGACTCTCTCACTTTCCGCTTTAACAATATCCTCTAAGCACAGGCGCATTCCCTGTTTGATATTCCATGCAACATTGGGATGAATTTTATCTTCGTGTTTATCCAGAAGCTCTCCGAGTCCCGTTGAGTAGCTGTGTGCTCTTAACGTGTGGAATATATCGTTAAGGCCGGAGAAGTCGGGATGGCATTCCTCAATCTGATAGCCTGCATCGGATAGCGTATCGATAACCGATGTAATTACATTTCTGACCTGTGGGTCTACAGGCGTAATACCGAGGTCCATTGAAAAGGCAATTTTCTTTGGTAGTTGTGCGGAAAGTGCAGATTTCTGAAACGAACTATGAGGTGCTGGAAGAGATAATGGGTCAGCGTGTTCATGCCCGCACATAGCATCCATAAGGAGCGCCAGATCGGGAACATTCCGGGCCATGGGGCCATTGGTGGAGAGCGTGTTTGAAACATTGTCTCCCATGTTAGTGGCTATTCTTCCCACACTGGGTCTCATACCAACAATATTGCAAAAACTGGCCGGATTCCGCAGTGAACCACCCATATCCGAACCCTGGGCGAGCCATGCTGTTCCGGTAGCGAGGGCAGCCGCGGCGCCGCCGGATGAGCCGGCAACACTCATCTCTGTGTTCCAGGGATTGCGGGTTGTGCCAAGAACATAATTCGTAGTGTTGCCTCCAGTGCCAAATTCCGGGGTATTTGACTTGGCATAGACAATACCACCGTTGGTCTCAAGGTGGCTAACCAGAATATCAGAGTTTTCTGGAATGTGATTTTCATACAACTTACAGCCGTAAGTTGTTCTTACGCCACTTACATCTTCAAGGTCCTTTATCGCAACAGGCAGACCTCCAAGGATCGTTTTATGGGGATCGACAGATTTTGCATATAATCTCGCCCGGTCAAAACACAGCGTTGGCAGTGCGTTTATTTGCCCATCGACGTCTTCGATCCGGGTTTCAAGCGCATCGAGCAAATCCAGGGCATTGATCTCCGAACGCCGAAGTAGTTTGAGTATCTCTAGTGCGGATTTCTGAATTAGTTCCGGAATGTCATCTTGCATTTTTGAGGTCGTAAATGATCGATGATGATACAGATGACATCACCGACCATTGATATGTGGCCTTATTAATCAGATGTAGGCATGTCGTTAGGGTCAATTCCCGGAACATGGGTAACACCAGAAAGTTCTTTCCAGTTGACCGGATAGGCGGCATAGAAAATCACGGCTTTCTCGTC
>JAIBDK010000114.1 GCA_024679435.1 Gammaproteobacteria bacterium
AGGGACTCAATATCAACGGTAAGACTGGTTTCCGGGGCAATGATAATATCTGCGCCGGAATAACCAATAGCCGTGCGAAAATACAGATACCCATACTGGCTGACGACGGCATTCAGGCCAGGCTCCAGATACAGGGAAACCAGCAACGAGATAAGCTCCATGGCGCCCCTGCCGCAAGAAATTCTATCTGCATCCAGATCATGCACATTGGCAATGGCCTGTCGCAACGGCCCTGCAAAATCATTCGGATAACCCTGACTTGAATGACACGCCTGTTCCGCCGCAGACAGCACTTCACGCCCAAGTTCATAGAAGTTTTCATTGGCATCCAGCCTGAGTATATTCTCCGGCAGATTATCGGGCTTTACTGGAATAGGGTAAGGCTTCAGCCCGCGCAGATGTTTTCTAAGTTCCGGCATCGCTCAGTGTTAAGCCTGAAGATTAACCACCGCTTCAAAACCGTTTCGATATGATCCGATTTCGAATTTACCGCTATTTTTGGACATAGCCCTTTTCTCTTTCCTTGTATTTCTTACTAAACCGGAAGGTTTCGTTGGAGCCGCTGGGATAAATCGCTCTCTTTATCCACCGTGCAGGCTGAGTAATCCACTTCCGCAAAGTACGGCCGCCTTTGGGAAGCTCATAACTCGCAGCCGTTTCTTCCGGCGTAACCAGATCGGGGCGGTTTCGACGCTTCAGCTTGACAACATGACGCAGATCTTCACTTTGCATGTATCGAATAAATGAATGATTGATCTTCCGTCTTATCGGGTTTCGCCCCTCATAGCGACGCATCGAGATCTGATAATCGATCAGTATCGGGTGATCATCCTCGGTCACAACCACATTATATTTTTTAGCCAGATCATTGTAGGCAATGCCGCGCTCATGAATCTTTTCAACATTACTGCGCAATTCATCAAAAAAGGCATTTCCTGGCACCCTGCCCTGAAGCTTGCGCTGACCCAAATCGATACCTTCAACCCATTCACGCATAAACGACTGGTCGCTTACCTTAATATAGTTGCTTACCGTGCCGGGCACCCCGCGCAGCGCATCGCATAACGCCATTTCATTACGCGCCCATTTTCGGGCAAAAGGACGGGCCATCTTGCCCCACCAGAATCGGAACCGATAGGTTTTATGGAGCCATTTTTTCCCCTGATACCGCACCACCCAGGTTTCGGCAAAACCGTCATCCTTAATTAACTTGACGAATTCAATATCATCCAGCCTGAGTTCCGCTTGATGCAGTGGAGCTTTATTCTCGCTGACCGCTGCACCACCAGCCTTTGCGTCTGCCGTTTCACTGGAGTTGGAGGCTGTTTTGGTCATTGAATTTCAGTCAGATTTTCCATGGCGGGAATCCTAACAGTTCGCCGCTAGCCAGTACAGTTTCAGAGTGTGAAGTCCGGTTATCCAGAAAACCCTCAGATAATAATCCCTTACCCAGTCAGAAACAGGATTGAGATACCCTTCTACTCAGCGTACTTATTTTCGATTCAGGGGTCGAACATCAAGTCACCAGACACGTCTCGGCTAACAGGACTTTCAGAGAACGCATCCACAGTAAACTGCCGTTGATATCCTCCTGGGGCATTGGCCAGACTACTTGTCACGCAGGCCTAAACATGGCAACCTTTATCAGACCAGCAGGCCACCAGCACAGGGTTACATCGATGCGAGACTATAAACTGGATTCTGAGATCCTACGATTTCTCCATAAATCCGAACGCTTTTATCCTGTCAATGCGGTTGAACTCAGCATTAAGGACCAACGAAAGTGCTACAGCGAACTGTGTGATGCCTATCAGGCACCGATTCCAGATTCGATATTCTCCACTGATCATGCAATTCCCGGCAGAAATGGCCCGATACCCATCAGGATTTATGAAAACCACGCGCATCGTTCCCCGGTCACTGTTATGTATCTGCATGGCGGCGGCTTTATTTTAGGTGGGTTAGACAGTCACCATTCAATTTGCGCAGAAATTGCCGAACGAACTGAATTTAAAGTTGTGGCGGTAGACTATCGGCTGGCTCCAGAATATATCTATCCTGTTCAGTTCGAAGACGCGCTTGACGCGTTTCTGAGCATCGATAACGGACACACAGTGGTGGTGGGAGACTCTGCAGGCGGAACGCTGGCAGCGGCAGTTTGTGTCGCCCAGCGAGGGTCTGATCGTCAACCGGTGGGTCAGGTATTAATTTATCCATCTCTTGGCGGTCAGTATCTGGATCTTGACTCCTATAAAAGCAACCACGATGCACCGGCACTGTCTACGGAAGATGTTTATGAGTATCTAAATTTGTGGGCAGGAAACAGCCCTCCGGAGAACGATCCAATTTTCGCACCGCTAATGCTTTCTGACTTCAGCGACCTTCCTCCCTGCATCGCCATCGCAGCGCAGCATGATCCGCTGCGCGATGATGTTGTGGCCTGGTCGGATCGTCTCAATCAGGCGGGCATCAGGGCATCCCACCATATCGAAGATGGATTGATACATGGCTATTTACGCGCAAGACACTGCAGCAACAAAGCCGCCAGGAGCTTTTCCAGAATCTGCAGCGGCATCAAAGAACTGGGTAATCGATTTTTTGACCAAAATTGACAACGTGTGGACTGAGGTTAAAATACTAAACAGGTCTGTCATTATTGTTTTCTAAACAAACATAATAAAATTGTAACTATGGTAGAAAAATTAAGTGAAGAATTGGGGTCGCTATACAAAATCCATATTCCTGAGTATCTAACCAATCTCAAAAAGGCAATCGATGAAGAAGACATCATAACCATGCGAGACGTGGCCCATAATCTTTCTTCTGCAATGGGCAGTATCGGAGATTTAGAATCCGGTGCCCTGTT
The DNA here is from genome assembly GCA_024679435.1 of Gammaproteobacteria bacterium. GTDB lineage: Bacteria > Pseudomonadota > Gammaproteobacteria > Arenicellales > Poriferihabitantaceae > JAIBDK01. The sequence continues at coordinate 2,867 of JAIBDK010000114.1, forward strand.
CAAAAAGATTGAGAAAGATGATTTACCGCTGTCAGAAGTTTCTTTGCTATTGATTGAAGCTGAATCTCTGGTTGCAGCGACGCTTACCCAGATTTAAGGCTGGAATAGCCATTATCCTGTCATCGAAAAGTTATCCAGCGTGGGGCAGATCATCCACCTACGATGAAAAATCAATTTAAGGCACTTCTGAAAAAAAATCCACTGATTCCACTGGATGGGGGTCTCGCTACCGAGCTTGAAAGTCGTGGTCATCACCTAAATTCAGCTCTATGGTCTGCACAACTTCTTTTAAACAACCCTGAGGCAATTTTTGATTCTCATACAGCCTATCTCAAAGCAGGCGCCCGAATCATCACCACCGCCAGTTATCAGGCCACCATTCCGGGTCTAATTAAATCCGGGCTGAATTATGACGAAGCGGTTTCCATAATAAAAAGCTCAGTGGATATTGCCTGTCAAGCTCGGGAAAGCTTTGTCAAAGAAGCCGGCTCATCCCAGACTTTAATAGCCGCTAGTATCGGCCCCTACGGTGCATACCTTGCAGATGGCTCAGAATATAAGGGTCAATATGGTTTGGGCATCGCAGAACTCGAAAACTTTCACCGCGACCGGTTGGCCGTTCTGGATGCATCCCCGGCCGATGTCCTCGCCTGCGAAACCATACCTGATATCACCGAAGCGCAGGCGCTGAACAATCTTTTACAAAAATGTGACACCCCATCCTGGGTCTGTTTCTCCTGCAAAGATGCTTTGCATCTCCATGACGGAACATCCATTGAAGCCGCTGCCGCGATTTTTAAAAACAATACCAAAGTGATGGCACTGGGCGTAAATTGTACCTCTCCAGAGTACGTATCCGGCTTAATTAAGGTTCTGACTCAATCGCATACGGAAAAGGCCATCATCGTTTACCCCAACTCCGGAGAAGACTATTGCGGCGACAGCAAAACCTGGACAACCAAAAGCGATTCAGAAACCCGACACTCTCGTTTTTCAAAGTACGCTGTTCAATGGGCGAAGCAGGGCGCGCAAATAGTAGGCGGTTGCTGTCGAACCGGCCCTGCTGATATTTCGTCTTTAGCGGATCATGCCAGGGCACTTTCCCGCCCTCACAATTAATCACATAACCCTTCAGACACCCCTTTTGTTAAAATCTTAGAGCTCAAAAAGTCATGCCTATCCAGACAACCTGCATCGGCGCTTATCCAAAGCCCGAATATATAACAACCGGAAACTGGGCTGAGGCAGAACGTCAAGACAATGGAGAGAGCCGCGCGTTTACCTATACCAATGATCGGGCAGACGACGTACCCAACGAACTTCTGGATCAGGCAACTGCGGAGGCATTACAGGATCAAATTGACTGCGGCATCGATATTCCCACCGATGGCGAGCAACGACGGGAAAACTATATTCACTATCACTGTCGTCACCTGCTGGGTATGGACTTTAAAAATCTGACAGAAAAAGTGCACCGAAACGGTGCCGCGGTGGCACCTCTGCCAACCATACGCGACAGGATCCAACCCCGGGGTGATCATTTTCTTGATCGGGACTTTCATATTGCCCAACGCAGTTGTCAACAACCGGTAAAGATTACCGTCCCCGGCCCGCTGACCATCATGGATACCACCGCAAACGTTTATTATGGAGATGAGAGAAAACTGGCGTTTGATCTTGCCGACGCTTTGAATTTTGAAATTCGTGCACTTGCGCAAGCAGGATGTAAATATATTCAGGTTGATGAGCCGCTGTTCGCCCGCAAAGTTCAACAGGCGCTAGACTACGGCGTCGAGTGTCTTGACAGATGTTTTGATGGCCTCCCGGACGATGTTGTCCGGGTCATGCATATGTGCTGCGGTTATCCGGGACACCTCGACGATGAAAACTATCTCAAGGCCAATCCAGGCAGTTACTTTAAGCTCGCTCGGGCAATCGACCAAACTTCGGTCAATCAGGTGTCTATGGAAGATGCCCATTGCCTCAACGATTTGTCCCTGCTTGAGAAGTACAAAGACACGTCCATTATCCTCGGTGTCGTTACGGTAGCCAGCTCAAACATCGAAAGCACCGAAGATATCGCCCAAAGACTTACCCGGGCAATGAATCATATCGACAAGAGCAAATTACTCGCCGGTCCGGACTGCGGACTAATTATGTTGGGGCGTAAATTGGCGATGAAAAAATTGCACCATCTGTGTGAAGCCGCACACAGCGTTTAAACCCAGTTCTTCCCTGTCAATTTGGAGGAGGCGACTCGACGTATTTCTTTGTTCCGGTGTAGTAGGTCCCCCGGCCTTCCTGCTTGTCTATGCCCTTGCGGGCTTTATAGGTTCCAATATCTCCGGCCAGCGGTCTTGAGTTCCAGGCGCGAAGCCATAGTCGAAGTAAATGGCGCCGCTTTTCCGGCACCTCATCGTCAAAAAATTCGGTTCGGGTATGCAGCACCGTATAGTTGTTAAAAAATGCGATATCTCCCGGTTCCATCATGAAATCAAGCCGGAATTCCTCACTATGGGCGACCTCATCAAATACATCCAGCGCGCGCGCTTCCAATTCTGTTTTTTCAGTTTCCATCTCCTCAAATGCAAGCTCAATATAACTACGCAGAAAACTGGTGCTTAAATACCCCTGAGTCTCCGAAAACACCGCAATTTTATGATCGGTAACAGGAGACGCTCCGGGGGCTTCTTCTCCGAACAGATGATAGATATACCCATCGAACAGAGTTTCAACAAGGTCGGGGTGATTTTCCAGAATATAGTTATAGACTGCAGGCCCGCTGCAGTACCCGCTCAACCCGCCTCGCTTCGCCTTGACCAGACACATCATGCCGACAATGTCGCTGGCATCTGTATGCAGTGAAAGCTCCGCACTGTTTCGATAGGCTCTTTCCCGGGTGTCCTTGCCGCCAATATCTACCACATGACCAAGCCTGTCACCCAACAGGCTTTGAGACTGGGCTTCGCCAAAATGCGTACCCAGGCCATAATAGATCGAGCCACATTCTTCCTTGCTGTATTTGCCCACGGGAAACCCGGTTAAAACCAGTAGGCCCTTACCCTCCTGAATTTCGTTTTCCCATGCATTGACTGAGTCGGCAATAGCGTCGAGGGGAAAATCATCCCGAGTGATGTCCTCAGTATGGATCCCCGCTTGCTGAACCTTTCGCAATGCGTAATCGAAAGCATCGATGTGTTGCGGAGACAACTCGATTGAAACGCCCTGCTTGCCGCCAAGTTCGGATGGCCTCCAGGCCGAGGGATGGTCATAGCGCTGCCTTGATTCAGTCATGGGTCTTTCCTTCTAATTTGCAAGTTACTGCGGAAATACTATCCCTCTTTCAAAAGATTATCCAGAGTCCCGATCAATGATGAAATTGATAAAGCGCAACGGAGCAGCGCAAATGGTCGCAGCCTGACATAAAGGTCTGGATATTCTGATCGTGCGGGAATAGGCTAAAGGGTCTCCCATTTGGACTTTTAAAAATAATGCAAAAGAAACACTCATGGCCAGAAGGTCACTGGAACTGGCCTATCAAAGTGACCCACAAACACGGCCTTCGATGCGGAAATATGATCTGGGTTGGCGGACAGGTTAATCTGACCCCGCAAGGCGACGTATTGAACCCGCACGATCTTGCAGCCCAAACTCAAGAAGTGATGCAAAACTTTTCAGCAGTTTTAAAAGAATTCGACAGCGATCTCAGCGATCTGGTCTATCTGAATGCGTTTTATGTTAAGGATGAAAGCATAGACGAAAATGATCTTCTGTCTATGATTGCCAATAGTTTACCCCCTGCATCATCCGGTGGAACCCGAACAGCGATCACCCCGGTACCCGTAGAGTATCTCGCCTATGAGGGAATGCGGGTGGAGATTGAAGGCTATGCCATGCGAAGCGAAAGCGGAGAATTCATGGAACGCAGCTATGCACCGGATACGGCTTCAGGCGTCCGTTCTGATAAATTTTGCACGGCTGTTCGCTGCGGGAAAATGATTTTTATCTCTGCTCAATCGGCACTGGATTCTGATGGAAACCTTCAGGGTAAGGGCGACATTGTTGAACAAAGCCGATTGCTCAGTCTGAACATTCAGGCTGCCCTGGCACATTTTGGCGCAGATTTTGATGATGTCGTAAAGACGAATCGCTGGTATTGTGGGGGAGATGGAATCGATGCTTTTGAACCTGCGGCGTTGCAGTTTGCCTCCAACTTCACAGAACCCGGCCCCGCTGCTACCGGCATTCCTCTGCCCCGTCATGCCGACCCTGACGAGCTTGTTCGAATCTCCGCTATCGCCATGCTGGGAGAGAATGGCGATAGATTACCCCGCAAGCACGTGTGGCCTGAGAGCCTGTGGGACTGGCATGTTCACCTGCCTTATAAACACGGCCTTAAATGCGACAACATGATTTTTCTCGGTGGTCAGGTCTCACTCAACAAGCACGGTGAAGCGGTCCATCCGGGAAACCT
>JAIBDK010000145.1 GCA_024679435.1 Gammaproteobacteria bacterium
GATATGGAAGGTGGTGTAGCCGGCCTGGCCCTGGCTTCCGGCCAGGCAGCGACCACTTATGCGATCCAGACCATTGCTGAGGCAGGAGATAATATCGTTTCGATGTCTACACTTTACGGTGGAACCTATAATCTGTTTGCCCATACGTTACCACAAATGGGCATCACCACCCGATTTGCCGACCCAGAAAATCTCGACACACTGGGTTCTCTAATCGACGACAAAACCAAAGCGGTTTTCTGTGAGTCTATAGGAAATCCGGCAGGAAACGTCCTGGACCTCGAGAACATTGCCAAGATCGCTCATGACCATGGAGTGCCTGTCATCGTCGACAATACCGTGGCTTCTCCCTACCTGTGTCGGCCTATTGAATGGGGGTGTGACATCGTTGTTCATTCGCTTACAAAGTATATTGGCGGCCACGGGACAATTATTGGAGGCATGATCGTAGACTCCAACAATTTTGACTGGGTAGCCAACAAGGAGCGATTCAAGAGACTTAATGAACCCGATGTTTCCTATCACGGTGTTGTTTATACTGAAACCGGGCTGCCACCTTATATTCTCCGTGCACGAGTCGTTCCGCTGCGCAATATGGGTGCCGCTATGGCCCCCATGAACTCGTTTTTGACACTTCAGGGTCTGGAGACTCTGCCGCTGAGAATGGACAGAATTTGTGATAACGCACTGGCCGTGGCCAATCATCTGGACGGGCATTCCAAAGTAGAGTGGGTTCGTTATGCCGGCATGGACAACAGCCCACACAAGGCCTTGCTTGACAAATATACCGGCGGACGGGCCTCAGGCATTCTCAGCTTCGGAATTAAAGGTGGTGCTGAGGCTGGCGGTAAATTTATAGATGCTCTGGAGATGTTGAAACGGTTGGTTAATATCGGCGACGCCAAGTCTCTGGCCTGCCATCCGGCATCCACAACTCACAGACAGTTATCTCCCGAAGAACTAGCATCTTCCGGTGTCAGTCCCGATCTGGTTCGTCTTTCAATCGGAATCGAGCATATAGACGATATTCTGGAGGACATTGACCAGGCACTGGCTGTCACCTGAGCGGCCAAATTTAGTTCACGGCATTCCTGACAGATAATGCCCTGAAAAGCCTCCCTGCTTTTCTATTCAGGGAGGCTTTGTATTTGATAGAACGCCTTAAGGCGGAAGAACAGCTAAAAAGATGAACCGGGCTGACTCAAAAAACTCACTTCCTCTTCGCTGGATTGTCTGCTCAAAATTTTATTACGATGAGGGAATCGTCCAAATCTTTCTATAATATCCAGATGCCTCACTGCAAATTGGTAACTGCCTTCGAAGATATCGCAGACTTCATTTGTTGCGCCACTAATTTTAACCTCGTCACGCAAATTGTCATACAAGCCAATGGCTTTGTGCTGATCAGCGATATCTTCACTATGCTCAAAGGGCAGATAACAAAACACACGTTGAATGCTCAACAACTCTTGATCGCGACCCGATGCTACCAGTTCTTCAGCAAGTTCCAGAGCTCTGAAATCATAAGCAAACGCCTGGGCCAAACCACGGTACATATTCCTCGGAAACTGATCTAGACAAATGATGGCTGCTAGAATTGAACGCGCGGTATCACTCCACTCAACCGGCATCCCCGATTGAACAATACCTACCAAAGTCGAAAATCTGCGATTAATCTCTGCATCGACTTCCGAATTTTTCAACCACCAGAGCGATTTTTTCTGCGCATTAATTTCTAAAGCAGATTCGCCAGGTCCAAACCAGAATTCAATCACACTATCGGGAGTTTCCGCTATCATACGCTTTACATCTATGATTGTTTTAAGTGTATTTAAATATACATTAACCACCAAAAAATATAAGATTGAGACACTCCTTTCAAACTGATTATTCTCGATGATCGCAAGACTGTTTCTGGCACTGGTCGCATTAGTCGCGGTAATGTGGTTCCTGTCCTGGTATAACCGTGCCAGCAAGGAACAACGAAACAAGTCTTTGGTGAGCATTCTTTTATACGGTTGTGCGGCCGTGTTACTGGTTTTGGTAATTACCGGCAGAATTCCATGGTTGTTCGCCATGCTCAGCGCCGCCACTCCCTGGATTAACCGGGCGTTATCCGTGAAAATGATGTGGAACAGATTCAATCAGAATGGAGCGTCTCCTAACGGATCGCAGACGCACCCACCTCCGCCTCCGGGCGTGGCCAAAATGTCGAATTCCGAAGCACTGGAAATCCTGGGTCTTAAAGCCGGTGCGACAGAAAATGAAATCATACTTGCTCATAAAAAACTGATACAGAAAATCCATCCTGATAAGGGCGGTTCAGGTTATCTGGCCAGTCAGATCAATCAAGCCAAAGATACATTGCTGCAAAAATCATAACTTAGAATGTAAAAATTATCACGTTTTATTAAACTTACATAATAATCCATCCTTGTCTCTTATCTTACTCGGGACATTGATATAAAATTAAAGTATCACCCAAATAACCTCACAAACCCGTCATCATCCTGCGAAATCTAGGCAAACACTTCTGGTTCAAAATCAGCTCCCTGATCATCTTCATTATGGTGTCTGCATGGCCGCTTGCCATGAGCGTGGTTAATCCTGCATGGAACCCCAACTGGGGAATAACAGAACAAATAATATCAGCTGTTTTGTCACCGTCCGTAGCAAAAAACAGTCTGCCTGAAGAAATTCAGATTCCTGGCCTTGAGTTTGAATCCCCGCTAAAAGCCACTTACACCATTGACATCGGTTTACAGCAAGAAGCTGATCGAATTTTTGATAAATACAATCCTGATTATGGGGTTTTTGTCGCTATAGACCCGGAAACAGGGCACGTTCTGGCAATGACTGACTCAACCAGAGATCAACTGGACCATGGAAATTTATCTCTTGTAAGCACATATCCTGCAGCATCCATTTCCAAAATTATTACTGCCGTAGCCGCGGTTAATGATAAAAAGTTAAGCGAATCTTCAATTATTCCATTTAACGGGAAGTCCACTTCTCTTTACAAAAAACATGTCTTCAAGCATACAAATAACCAGTGGACCAGAAAATACACGCTGAATGAGTCTTTTGCAAAATCGGTCAATCCGGTATTTGGAAGAATCGGCGCCGTAAACCTTGGTGGAGAAACCATGCTGGACTACTCTTATCGACTGGGCTTCAATGGGCGTTTTGCGTCAGATTTCACGTTCGACAATGGGGCCATTGAACTCGATCCCAACGATGAATGGCAAGTTGCCGAAATGGCATCCGGATATACCACCCGTAATACTCTCTCTCCGATCCATGGCGCTATTCTTGCCGCAACCGCAATTAACGGCGGAAATCTGGTGGCACCCGTATTGGTCAAGTCTCTGACCGGCCCTTACGGCATCCCCATTTACGTGCATGACCAGCCTGGAAAGTCTGCTGCAATGACAGAAGACTCGGCCCTGCAACTCAAAAAAATGATGCTGTCAACGGTGAAAATCGGTTCCGCCAGAAAATCCTTCAGAGGATTCAGTAATCGCCAACTCAAAGAAGTGAAAGCGGGAGGAAAAACCGGATCACTCACTGGCTTTAAGCCAAAAGGAAAATACGACTGGTTTGTGGGGTTTGGAGAAAATGGAGATCGCAAAATTGCATTTGCAGTTCTATGCATCAACAAGGAAAAGTGGTACGTCAAGTCAAGTCGTTTTGCCAGGGAAATGCTTGAATATTATTTCCGGCCTTCACAAGAAGGCGATCAGGCATAGCAAACATTAATTATTCAACCGGATTAGAAAATTGAAACAATATCTGGACGCTGTCAGGGAAACCCTTACCAAAGGTCAACGAAAGTCTAATCGCACCGGCGTTGACACGCTTTCAACGTTTAATATCAACTATGAAATCGATCTTACTCAGGGCTTCCCGCTCTTAACCACCAAGGAAATCTCATGGAAAAATATAGTTATTGAAAATCTGTGGTTTCTATCCGGTAAAACCGACATCGATCTGCTTAAAAAACATAAATGTAGATTCTGGGACCCCTGGGCAGATGCAAACGGCAAAGTGCCAAGTGCTTACGGTAATTTCTGGCGACATTTTCCGTTACCTGGAGAAGACAATACCAATGATCAGGTCGCCTATGTCGTCGATCAGCTAAAAAATAACCCGATGAGCCGAAGGATGGTCGTTTCAGCCTGGGCGCCGGGCAATGCGCAGACCAGCGCACTGCCACCCTGTCACGCGTTCTGGGTAGTCAACACTCAGTACGATGAAAATACGGAACCCTATCTTTGCCTCCACCTGACCCAACGGAGTTGTGATATTGCATTGGGGGTTCCCTACAATATCGCGGGGTATGCTCTTTTGTTGGAACTTTTTTCGAGATTTAGCGGTATCCGCGCCGGTATATTCGGGCATACACTGATAGATGCCCATATTTATACTGGAAAAGCCGATGGCAGCATGGCAGAGTTTGATCATATTCCTGGTCTTAAAGAACAATTAACCAGACAAATCCGTGAATTACCCACTCTGGAAATTGATCCCTCCATTCAATCATTGGAAGATATCGAGCCATTATTAGCTTTAGAGACCGAGGACATAATGTCCCGGTTCACGCTACATAGTTATAACCCGCACCCACCAATCACATTCAAGGTAGCAGTTTAAATGGGCGAAGCTCATTCAATGCCGGTCCGTGGAGCCATCGTAGCGATGACGCGGGACAATATTATTGGTCTAAATGGGACCATACCCTGGCATCACTCTGAAGATTTAAAAAGATTCAAACGGACTACCATGGGTGCCACAATCGTGATGGGCAGATTGACCTGGGAATCGATAAACTGCAAGGCATTACCGGGACGCCGAAATATAGTAATAAGTAGAAATCCCGTGGAAAAGATAGAGAGCTACACCTCTGTTCCGGAAGCCCTTGAAGCCTGCGACTCGGATACATGGATAATTGGTGGCGGTCAAATATACGGCGCGTCTCTTTACTGGATTAGTGTTCTAGATGTGACCTATGTTCCCGATAGGATCAATGATGAGAGAGCAGTGCGGTTCCCGACAATTGACCCCAGCATTTGGGAACAAACCAGTTCTGAACCACTGGGGGATTCCAGTCTGTTAAACGTAATTTACAGGCGACGATGATTATCATTTCAGAGCCATGATAATACGCAGCACTCTCCCCTCGCCTTTCCATAACCGACAGTAATATTGCGGCGGGTTTATAAAAACTAGAATTACGTTGCCCCACAAAAAATATTCAGCCCGATATATTTTTCGCCAAATCCTGATTGGCCTGTCGGGTTCTGTAACAGTCCTGGCTTTCCTCTTCTACGCAGCTTCCCGTCCAGGAGAAAACAAAACCTCATCGCTGATGGAAAAAGGAGGTATTCTTCACGTTGCCCGGGGTTGCATGATCACCTGGGCACCATCCGGCGATTTTGCATTTTTCGTATCCAGTGTTTCCAGTGGAAAACAGGCCAATCAATTTAATCGATATAACCTATTGGATGGGGCCATAAGCGACTGGCTTGATTTACCTGGAGAATACAGCCATGAATATTTTCCAAGACTGGACTCTTCAGAAAGCTTTCTGGTATTTAGCGCTTCATCTGGTGGGCATGAACCGGATATAGAAGATTACGAATTATTCCTTTGAAAAACCGGGACATCGGCATCTGAAGCCATTCGCTTAACATTTGATCAGGCAAATGACAGTTGGCCGGATATATTTATTGAACGGCGCGCAGAATAAGCCCACTAAATTTATATTAACGTTCAGCGGTAACGACAATTCGTACCGGTGCAGGATGCCCTTCTATGGATTGAGCAGGATTATTTGGGTCTAGAAAGTCAGCCAGCGATTCAAAATCCATCCATGACGTTCTTCTCTGCTCTTTTATCGTAGTACGAGATATATCAACCGTGCGAATGTTTTTATACCCGGTTGCTTCCAGCAATTCATACAAATACGCTTCGCTTGGAATCGACCAGACGTTCCGCATTTTCGCATAAGTAGATTCCGGCACCAATTCCTCAACGCCTAATTTAACAATAACAAGCGTTTCCAAAACCAACTCCCCACCGGGCCTGAGGCAACGTTTTAATGATTCGAGATGTTGCAAAGGGTTTTTTCTATGATAAAGAATTCCCATAGAAAAAACCGTGTCAAATTCCACTGCAACGGCTCCAGATGACTGAGCAGAAAACTCCTCAAAACGAAGCGGTAATAAC
>JAIBDK010000238.1 GCA_024679435.1 Gammaproteobacteria bacterium
AGTGCATCTTCTAATAAACGGTATTCGATTAAAAACGGGTGCGTTTATAGTGTCATAACAAGGCTTACACGACAGAAAATCAATCTATTATGTAAATCGTTTACTCTAGCGGAGCAGGGGTGTGATGACAAGTCTCTGATAGTCTGCGGTTCTAATCACACGGTATTTGGCATTTTTTTCTGATATGGCCGCACAATAAGGTAACATTGAGGAACGATGGGTTTCGGGAGGTTTTCGGAAGGTGCCTGGCTTATAAAATAGATTTTCAGATATTTGATATTTCTCCATTCTTTGCTAAGTATTATTTTAATGATTTTTCAATATTGTAGATGCCTGATTTGCTTATTCTAGCCTTTTATGAAACCTGACTTACGCAAAGGCCTTGTGATGCGCTCTACGGGGAGTTGGTATCAGGTTTTAACAAGTGATAAGGCTATTTTGGATTGTCGTATCAAGGGTAAATTTCGGCTTGAAGGGTTACGAACGACAAATCCAGTTGTCGTTGGAGACAACGTGGGGTTTGAAGATATGTCTGATGGTTCCGGCATTATTCGCACGATCGAACCACGTCGTAACTATATTGTTAGAAAATCAGTAAACCTGTCGCATCGAGCCCATATTATTGCGGCCAATGTTGATAGAGCCTACCTTATTGTTACGTTGGCCGCGCCAGCAACTTCCGCGGAATTTATTGATCGTTTCCTGGTGGCTGCAGAGGCAAATCATATCCCTGTGACTATTATCTTTAATAAAGTTGACGTTTATTCTTCTGATAATATTGAGTCACTTGCAAGCTGGAGTTCAACGTATACAGACATCGGCTACCCGTGCATGACGGTTTCCGCCTTTGATTCAGAGGATGTTAATCGCTTTAGAAGGGCATTAACCGATAAGGTGAACCTGTTATCAGGGCACAGCGGGGTGGGGAAATCTACGCTTATTAATGCGGTAGAAGAGGGGTTAATGCTCAAAACTGGAGAGATATCCGAACTTCATCAAGAAGGAACCCATACGACGACCTTCGCTGAAATATTTCCTCTGTCCAGCGGTGGGTTTATCATCGATACACCGGGTATCAAGGGATTTGGAATTATCGACATTGATAAAGAGGAGATTGCACATTATTTTCCCGAGATGCATACATTACGCTCTCAATGTAAGTTCAACAATTGTGTTCACATTAATGAACCGAAATGTGCGGTCAAGGATGCCCTGGGAAAGGGTGAAATAGCCGCATCAAGGTATCGAAGTTATTTGTCGATTTATTCTGTGGAACAAGATGATGATTATCGAAGAGTCTCTGATTAGGATAATGGTTAGTCTTGATTGATCAAGTTGGAAGAACCCGCCGTTTTATACTCGAGTCGCGACCCTGTTCGGCGTTGTCTATAAAAATGGTTGGTTAAAGATGAGCCAATGCCTGATCAAGATCTGCGATTAGGTCTTCAATATCTTCGATACCCGCTGAATATCGAACCATCCCTTCCGGTATGCCGGCTGCGGCACGTTCTTCAGCGCTGCATTCGACGTGACTGGTGGTAACCGGAGGACCAACCACTGTTTCTACACAGCCTAAATTAGCGGCTCGATGGGCAAATTTGAGTTTGGGTAGAAAGATTTTAATGGCATCGAGTCCGCCCTTGACCGAGAAACTCAGCATTCCGCCAAAGCCACTCATTTGTTGTTTGGCAATATTATGACCAGGGTGAGACTCAAGGCCGGGATAGTTAACCTGTTCCACCGATGGGTGTGCTTCCAGCCAGCGAGCAACGGCCATGGCATTTTCATTCTGACGATCAATCCGAAGCTTGAGGGTTTTCATGCCCCGGATAAAGCTGTATGCATCCATGGGAGAGAGTGTGGCACCGTTGATCTCGCGATAATGATAAACTTGTTTTACCAGTTTTTGACTGCCGCAGATAACACCGCCCAATGCGTCGGCATGGCCCCCAAGATATTTTGAAGCGGAATGCAGTACGATGTCGGCACCTAAAGAAAGTGGGTTCTGGTTGATCGGAGTAGCGAAAGTGTTGTCAACTACCACCAGGGCTCCAACTTCATGTGCGATAGCGGAGAGTCGCTTGATATCGACTATCTTGATTGTCGGATTAGTCGGCGTTTCCAGATACAACATCGTGCAGCCTTTGCGTACCTCAGTTTCCATTTGATCGACGTCAGTGGTGTTGCATAATTCGACGTCTATATTCAATGGTGGGAGAAAGTCGTTGAAAATTTTGTTGGTGCCGCCGTAACTGTCCTTTATCGAAACGATGCGGTCACCAGGTTTCAGAAAAGTACCAAGCACGTTGCTGATCGCCGCCATTCCTGACGCAAAACTGGTTGCTGCCTCAGCACCCTCCAGTTCCTTTACCTTGTCTTCGAAGGCTCGAACGGTGGGGTTGGTGTTGCGGGAATAGATATGCCCGGGCTGTTTTTCGAGGGCGACATCCTGCCAGGTATCGATATCGTCATAGGTGAATGAGACGCTGTGGACGACGGGAACCTGTGTTGAGCGTTCGTAGAGGGGGTGTTCTTGTTCTCCACCCCAGATGCTTAGAGTAGATTTGCCGGGATTTTTTGACTCAGTCATAATAAGCTCCGTAAGCCGTATTGATATTAAAAAAGCAATTGATCCCGTGTAGGGGGAATAATCGCAGGTCTATTACCAAGGCAGCGCTTCATGAGCCTTTATCTTGATAGGCGAATGATACACGCAGGCACGCTTACCGGTAAAGAAAAATACTCTGCCCGATGATGGCTTCAATGAAGCGCTCGTTAGTAAATAGGATGTTTTCTGCAGAGTTCCATGATCTTGCTTTTGTTTCTTTCCAAAAGACTGCTATTGTCTCTGTCGCCGTTATGTAGCAATTCTGAAATGATTCTTCCCAGCAGTTCGAAATCTGTCGTGTCCAGTCCTCTGGTGGTTGCTGCTGAAACTCCCAGACGAAGCCCAAGCCATTCTGACGGTTTTAATGCATCAAAGGGAATTGGGTTTTTGTTGGATGTAATACTGGCTTTATCGAGAATCTGCTGAGCCTGTTGTCCGGTCAGATTCAATGCCGATAAATCAAGAAGTGCCATGTGGGTATCGGTCCCGTTACTGACCACACTGATATTATTATTGATTAGTGTTTCGGCGAGTGTGCGGGCATTATCAATGACGGCCTTGCCGTAAATTTGGAATTCTTCGGTTAATGCTTCCCCAAGGCAGACTGCTTTAGCGGCTATGATTTGGGTATGCAGACTTCCCTGAACGCCGGGGAAAATGGCTGATTGCAGTTTTTTACTCCAGGCATTATCCTGGGAAAGTATGAGTCCACCCCGAGGGCCGCGCAGAGTTTTGGTAGTCGTGCAGGTGACGATATCGGCGTAAGGCAGGGGGGAAGGGTGGACACCTGCGGCGACCAGGCCTGCAATATGCGCCATATCTACGAGGAATAATGCGTCGACAGATTTTGCGATGTGGGCTAACCTCTCAAAATCTATTTCCCGAGGATAGGCTGAGCCACCGGCAATCAGCATTTTTGGCTGAATTGATTTGGCAGTTTTTTCTGCATCATCATAGTTAATGAGACCGGTATCGGCATCAACGCCGTAGTGATGGGCATCAAACCAGCGACCGGACAGGTTTGGGCTTGCGCCGTGGCTCAGATGTCCTCCCGCTGAAAGATTGAGACTCAGGATTGAGTCGCCGGGTGTCAGCGTGGCGAAGAAAACTGCCTGATTCGCCTGAGTGCCGGAATGTGGCTGGACGTTAACATAGTCGCAGCCGAACAGCGCCTGCGCCCGTGCAATGGCGGCCTGTTCAATGATATCGGCAAACTCGCCGCCGCCATGAAACCGATTTCCGGGATAGCCTTCCAGTGTTTTATTGGTGAGTGGATGGGAGAGTGCATCGAGTACCGCCTGACTGACAATGTTCTCTGAGGCAATCAGCTCAATTTGATTTTGCTGCCTCATAAGTTCGCCATTTAGAGCATTTCCTATCAGTGGATCGATGATTTGAATGCTGCTTTTGAAAAAATTGGTCATGGTTGAATGGTTGTTTTAGGAAAAGAGAGAGTTGATGGAGTAAGAAGGTTGCCTGAAAACTCGTCCATGTTACAGTAACAAGCCTGAAATTAATCAAAGCAATAATCAGTATTATGACTAATTCACCTCTTTTGTACTTATCTCAGAAAACCCTGGATTCCCTTGATATTACAACTCAGGAGGTTATTGATTCTATGGAACATCTGATTTCCGGCCAGGCTCAGGGTAAAGTTTGGCACACGCCGAAATCGGTTATTCTTCCGGGAGACGGGCGCTATATGATGTCGACGCTGTCATCGGCAGACAACCCTCCTTACCTTGCGGTGAAGTCGGTAATCCTGAATCCCCGAAATACAGAGTGCGGTTTACCACAGATCAACGGTTTAATTATGGTTCTGGACAGCGAATCCGGATTGCCTGTGGCGGTTGTGGATGG
>JAIBDK010000032.1 GCA_024679435.1 Gammaproteobacteria bacterium
CATAACCAGATTCAGCGAAAACGTAAGATTTATGTTTGCCAAAAATGCAGGCAATCCCTGATATCTCAAAATTAATTTTCCTTCCGTTGAATGTGGAGATGCCGGGCCCTTTAGCCGGTAAGTTTAGTGCGCCCAAGATCATTAACCCACTAAATGATCTGCGGTCATACTGTCATTTATTAATTGTCCGCGTTAGATGGTTGTCAACATGATTGCAGATGTACAATAAACTCAGAGGCCCTTGTAGATGCCGTTTCGTGAGAACTATAAATACACACCTCGTTACTGTGAAGAAAATGTCTGGCACTTATGCAATGATGCGATCGGTGATGATGGAAAGGCGGTGTTTATTTCCAATCAAAATAAGCAGTGTCCGATGTGGCATCAGCGGGCTGCTGCCGTGGGAGATCCGGTTATCTGGGATTATCACGTTGTCTATCTCAGCAGGGTTGAGAAGCAATGGATGATTTTTGATCTGGATACCACGCTGGAGTTTCCCGCTAATTTCGAAGTTTACCTGTCAGCATCATTTCCGAGAAGTATAAGAACAGGATACGAACCGGTATTTCGGATTGTGGACGCGGATGAATTCGTAGCGATATTTTGTTCTGACAGAGAACATATGAGATCCAGGGATGGGAAATACTTGAGTAGTCCCCCTGAATGGCCTTTGATTTGCGGAGGTGCTGAAAATAATCTTAGTCGATTTCTGAATTTTAGAGATTTATTCGTCGGGCAAATCGTGAATCACGCAGATTTTAAACAAAAGTTCTCAGGCGCAGAAACCTTGGAATGAATAAAGGCGTTGAGACTGAAAAACCCATTCGAGCCGCCCGTTGGATGAGAGTGCAGAATTGGTAACCATACAAATTTCATTATCAGCCAAATTCCTATGAGTGACGCAATTGCCTGACTTTTTACCCGGTGTGTGTCCGGGTGTCGGCACAGCGAAACTTTGTTTGAGGAAAGTTTGGGAGTGCTCCTGTTCATAATGTTGGAAAGATTTTAGTTTTAATTTAATGGCTTAATTGTCTATAAAAAATTGATAGCTGAGATTTCATTGCTACCTGATTGATTTTATTATGCAGGTGTCCTTATTTTTGCCCTGGTGATTAGGCTTGGTCAGTTTGAGGTTAACATGATGTCTAAAATATGGTTTTCTTAGTAGTGAACTTAAGTTTTCAATAATTGCTAAATAAGCGATACATATCAGATATTTACCCCCTTAATGTTTTTAGGAATAATAAGATTAGGTGGGTAAAACAGAATCACCTTGAAAGATGTTTTAATATAGTTTTTTCAATTTGGTAACTTGTTTAAAAACAAATGCTTAATGATTATATTTATAATAAATTTAGAATTAGGGCGGTTAAAATTAAGTTGTTGCTAAGCCGACAATTTTTTCTGATTTCTTAATCCTTTTTCGAGGTTGTTGTTGTAAGTTAGAATGATTTTGAATTGCGTGAGTCGAATATTCTGGTAACGATTAGGCATGTCGCCAGTAGCATTGTGATTTTTAGGGTTCGTTTTCATTGTATTAATTTTTTCAAAATTCTTCCATGCAGGCGCCCGAAGGGAACCTTGAGTGTGGAAATGGATTTTATAAATTCTTCATTTCATTTCAAAAAAAATAACGATAAAACATAAATTTAAGATTTTTTATTGAATAAAATTCTTGGAAAAAGGTTGAGAGTGGAACGTTACCACTATAGATATTCTTATTGTTAGGACCCATAATGAGGGGTATAGTACTCATTTAAAGTCCTAATATTTGCTTAAAAAATGAACAATTTGCGGCCTTCTCAACTCGCTGGTAGTCTTTTTACCAAGGTTCAACAACAGGTTTTAGGACTACTTTTTAGCTACCCTGAAAACTCTTTTTATCAAAATGAAATAATCGCTTTTGCCGATATGGGCAAGGGGTCCGTCGTAAGAGAATTGCGAAAACTCAAGTTTGCCAATTTAATCGTGCAAACCAGAGTGGGAAACCAACTACATTATCAGGCAAATGCAAATAGCATTATTTTTGCGGAACTGTGCAGTGTCGTAAATAAAACGCTTGGACGGGAAGAATTAATAAGGTCTGCGGTTGAGTCGCTCTCTAATGTCGTTGATCAGGCATTTATTTATGGAGACTTTGTTAATGGCCGAGAGAAAGTTGATGACACTATTTCGGTGATCCTTGTGTCGGACAGGCTGACGCCCGGGAGTGCGTCGAAGGTATTTTCACCGGTGGAAGAGGCGATTGGTGTGAAAATAGATTTTACGATTCTGGATAAAAATCAATATGCAGAGAGAATTACTCGCAAGCAATCCTTCATTTCACAGGTCATGGCACAGCCTAAACTTTGGTTGACCGAGAAATCGGGCAAATAGTGGCAATTTGGAAATAAGACTCAGTTTTAGGTTTTATATTAACAAATACATAAATACTCAAAGAGCAGAATAATCTAAGAGATCGGGTACACTAGCAAGGTGAAATCGTCATATCATTTGTAATAATATGAGTGTCCGCTCAACTAGAAGATAAAGGTGAAATTCAAAAGTTGGATGTTAAAACTAAAAATTCGCTTGGTTGGCTAATGTTGCTGCTTGCGCTGGCGGGCACTGGTTGGGCGTTCTATGATGCTTCGCTTCGTCTCAAGGCGCTTAATATGGAGGACCAGCAGTTTAATTTTGGCGTGTCAACGATTTCTGGAAGCATGACGTCAAAAGATTCACTGGAGGGAGTTATTAGTCAGCATTTGTTCGGTGTGGTTCCGGTCCCGGTAAAAGTAGAGAAAAAAGTGGTGGAGCCGCCCAAAGTAGTCAATGCTCCAAAAACTAAATTGAATCTGATATTGACTGGGATTATCTCAAGCTCAGGTGCAGGACCGAGCTTTGCCATGATTGAAATTTCAAGAGGTGAGACGGGTCTCGTAGCGGTGGGGAATAAGATTGGTAAAACCGGAGCGACCCTTCACGCCATTGAATCAGATCATATTCTTATTGATAGAGGTGGGGAGATAGAGAAACTTTTACTGGAACGCAGTCAGTTGGAACTAGATTCGGTATCGTCTGCGAGGCCGCTGGCTGTTAAAGAGGTTGAGCTAAGTGCTGCGGAACTTTCGGTGTTGTCCGAGGTAGGCCAGGTCTCAGAAAATGACGTCAGCAATCCTCTTCTGGAAGCAGAAAAAGAACAGGAGTTTTCTGATGAGAACTTTATTCAATCTGAATTAGCGGGACAGGGTGAGCTAGACGATGCGGAACTGGAAGTTCCAGAGCAATAAAGTGAAGCCATAAAATGTTGTGAGGTTCGCCGAAGATTCACTAGAGGTGCGTTATTCTGATGAAAAAACCAATCACCAATTTTTGCATCTAACTTTGAACGTTTGCGCTGTCATTGGTGTGAGTGAAAGACGATTGCTGAAAAAATGGCATGCATTGAGTTTTTTCGATGTTTTATCTTGCATGCGAAAAAACCGAATAAAAATTCTGCCACAGTACAAAGCTAAACGTCGCAGAGCCGCGTTTAGCTTTTAAAAAACAAGGAAATTTAGGGCTTTAGTTGGATTTACCCCAGAGAAATTTCAGTGCCGAAGTTTTCCTGATATCGGTTTTCTATGTCGCTTCGACTGGGTTTGTGGTTTTGGGTCCCGGGTTGTTCAATTTTGATACCCCCCATTAATGAAGCCAGTTGCCCGGTAGATTGCCAATCCCATTGGTTGGTAACACCGTAAAGCAGTCCGGAGCGGAAGGCATCACCGCAACCTGTGGGGTCCTTCAATGCTGATACCTTGATTGGGTCGATATGGATTTGCTCGCCGGCCGAGTAGATGTCGGAGCCATCCCCACCGCGGGTAACGATCAGGGCATTGACTTCTTTTGCGACCTGTTCAAGGTTCATACCCGTTTTATCCATGAGAAGTTTTGACTCGTAATCATTTACGCAGACATAATCAGCCTGTTTGATAAATGAAGTTAGTTCTTCGCCGTCGAACATAGGAAGGCCCTGACCCGGGTCAAAGAAAAAGGGTATCTCGGCTTCGGCGAATTGCGCAGAATGTTCTATCATTGCATCACGACCGTCCGGAGCGACAATGCCAAGAGAGATATCCTTGGCATCCGAAACCTTGTTTTTGTGAGCAAAATTCATCGCTCCCGGGTGAAATGCTATGATCTGGTTGTTGTCTGTATCCGTTGTGACAAAGGCCTGAGCAGTATAGGAGTTGTCAATCTCCATGACGTGAGTCTGGTCCAGGCCAATGTTACCCATCCATTTGCGATAGGGTTCAAAATCCTCTCCTACGGTGCCCATAGGAACCGGTGTGCCACCCAGCAGGTGAAGATTATAGGCGATGTTTCCGGAACATCCACCAAACTCTCTGCGCATCTCAGGGGCGAAGAAACAGACATTCAAAATATGTACCTGATCTGGCAAAATATGGTTTTTAAACTGATCTTGAAATACCATGATGGTGTCATAGGCAAACGAACCGGTAACAAGTGTTCTCAATGGAATTACTCCTGATAGTTATTTTTAAAAAAGTGAGGCGAATCTAACTCAAACTGCAACGTTTGCACAATCCATATAGCGTCAGAGAATGATCCTGAATGATAAAACCATGGTCTTCTGCAACTTTTTCCTGCTGCTCCTCAATACGTTTATCAAGAAACTCGGTGACGCTGCCGCATTTTACGCAAACCATGTGGTCGTGATGATCTTCGTCATTGAGTTCAAATACCGAACGCTCACCTTCAAAGTTATGGCGTATAACCAGATCAGCATCTTCAAATTGTGTGAGTACTCGATAAACCGTTGCTAGTCCGATAGACCCTTCATCTTCGAGTAGCTCCTTGTAGACGTCTTCCGCTGATAGGTGGCGAACTTTACTGTTCTCAAGAATAGACAGCACCCGAAGTCTTGGGAGGGTGGTTTTTAGTCCCGCTTGTTTTAGATCGATTCCGTCCACGAAATATTACTTTCTGGTCAAATACCGTTTCGATTATACATCACTGCGCGTTATAAACAGGAGGAATCACCTGCGGGATGCGTCCCAAGGAAATTGTCAGAGCCGATAAGGTGCTATTCGCTGCTTTCTTTATTTTAAACCGTTCAGATTCCGTTTTAGTTGGAATAAATGGCTTTGCAATTTTCAGGTAGATCTCCTGCAATCCCCATGGCGTATCGTGCAACCGGGTTTTTCAGGGGCGGCATATGATTAACTATTCTAATCCCTGTTTGTCGAGCAGTTTTGGATGTCGGCGATGAACTGCCGAATAGTTCCTTAAAACCTTTCATGGTGTTCAGGACGAGTGAATTTTCACCTTTGCGCCAACGTTCATAGCGACGTAATACCGATCGCCGAGAAATGTTCAGATGTCGATCGGCTGCCGATTCAACTACCTGGGATAGGGAGGCGGCATCCATGAAACCGATATTCGCACCGAGTCCGGCAAGGGGATGGGTGATATGCGCGGCGTCTCCAATCAGAGCCGTATTTGTGGAAATATAATGTTCGGCATGATGTTGGCGTAGCGGGAAATGCGCAGGGGGCTGACAAGCGGTTATACATCCTGGTTGACTTTCAAAAATGGCTGAAAGCGTTGTGCAAAATTCTTTTTCGTTGAGATTTAACAAGGTTTCAGCATGTTTTCGGTCACAGGACCAAATCAGCGAACAGTGCCCATTTTCCAAAGGAAGCAACGCCACCGGTCCGGTTGGCAAGAATGCCTGCCATGCGGTGGCTCGGTGACTTTGCGCAAGAGTGACCGTAGTAACGATGGCATCCTGACCATAGTCGAAAAATTCAGTATCTATATTGCTTAGTTCCCGAACCCTGGACCGCGCACCATCGGCTCCTATCAGAAGCTTGCAGTTCAAAGTGCTACCATTATCAAGCTGCAGAATCGGACCTGTGTCCGTATGTTCTATGTTTAGTAAAGCGGTATCTTCAAATTTCTGAAAATGATAGTTGTGGTTGAGTTTTTCAGCGATGGAATCAACAATTGCGCAATTTTCTATGATGCATCCTAAATAGGGTCTTGAAAGTGAGGCAGCATCAAAAGAAATGGACGCATTGGACCCATCTTCCCAGACCACCATATCTGTATAACAGGATATCCGCTTGTTGCTGATACTTTCCCAAACGTCGAGTGATTTGAACAAATTGATGGATGCAATGTTTAAAGCGCTGACCCTGGCAGAAACCGTTTTCGGATTCCACTGAGCCAGGGCATTTTGATCAATTAATGCCGTTCGCAACCCCTGACGCGCAAATAAACAGGCCGCGGTGATACCAATCATACCGCCACCGCAGATGGCAACATCGAATTTTTGGAGTTGTTTGTTCATGTGATCGGTAACAGATTAGGCTGAATTAGTTTGTGGTTGATCTGGTGCTCTCGGGCGAGCCCAAACTCATACCCATGGAAAGTCGTGATTTTTGTTTGTGCAGGCCCATGGTTCGGTTAAGTAGAAATCTTTTCGCGGGCGGGCAGTGTTCGACGGCTGTGAGGCCGATATTTCGCAGTATTGAAATGCCTGGATATTCGTTTGAAAAAATTCCAATCAGGCTGTGGGTAAATTGCTCCACCATTCTCGTATCGCGAGCTCGAGATGCGATATACTGTTGGATCATATCCTGACTTCCTAATTCTTGGTGGTCTGCTGCGAAGATAAGTTCTGCCAGACTAGCAACATCTCTCAATCCCAGATTAAATCCCTGTCCGGCAACGGGATGAACTGTGTGAGCGGCGTTGCCAAGTGCGAGGACTCTTCCGTTGGTGGGAGATTTAATGCTGGATTTTTTTAATGGATAAGATTTTCTGGGTGACGGTTGTGAAAGTACGCCCGCGCGATCACCAAACGTATCCTGCAATTCCAGAATAAAATTGTCGTCATCCAGAGATATTCGATGTTCTAGATTGTCAGTTTTAGTGGTCCAGACTACGGCATATCTGCCGCTGTCGCGTGGTGTTTCCGGAGTGGCAGCCAGCGGCAGGAATGCGAGAGGACCGTCGGCAGTGAATCTTTCATAGGCGCGTCCATCGTGCTTTCTATCAGCCGTCACAATGCTCAGAATTGCAGATTGGGGATAGTTATAGCTGTCGGGCAATAATCCTATTTTTTCGTTTAGTGGTGATCGTCCTCCGTCACACAAAATTACCATTTTGGTTTCAATTACGCTTGAAAACCCTGGCGTTTTAGGGTTCGAGGGGTCTGATTTTGATATCTCTACCTGGCAGCGATCATCCGTTTGAATAATGTTTTCAGCGACCCCGGGGCATAGCATGTCTATATTGCTGGTCTGGGAGATCCTGTCCCATAGTGTTTGCCCTATGGTCCTGGTAGGAACAACATAACCCAGTGCTGGGGTTCCGGAATGGGTGTTGTTGAGGTGGACCTGGCCAAAATTGCCCTGATTGGAGATGTGAATATTTGTAATTGGCTCAGCGCCATGGATGTCCTTCCAGACATCCATGGCGCTGTAGATTTGTCGCGCACTGTAAGTGAGTGCTACGGTGCGCTCATCATAACTGGGTTGTTGGTTGGAACTGAACGGAATCGGTTCGACTACCAGAATAGACTTGTTACTGTTTTCAAGGGCAACCGCAAGACTCGCGCCTACCAGTCCACCGCCAATGATGACAATGTCATAGGAGCTATCTGCTTGCATTTTTTTGTTTGCAATCGCGCCAGCGTCGAGATTCTTGGTTGACATTATCCAGCCATTAGTCTTTCTATTTCGTCCGGATCTTTGGGTACGTCTCCGCTCAGTATCTCGTTGCCGTTCCGTGTGACGTGGACATCATCCTCTATGCGAATTCCTATATTGTGCCATTTTTCATCAACGTCATCGGATGGTGAAATGTAAAGCCCTGGCTCTACCGTCAATACCATTCCCGGTTCGAGCAGTCTCCAGTCATCATCAATTTTATAATCACCGACATCATGCACGTCCATACCGAGCCAGTGACCGGTGCGATGTACATAGAATTTCTGATACGCCCCGGTTTCAATTAAATCATTTATGTTGCCGGACAAAAGGCCAATATCCACTAATCCGCTGGTTAGTGCTTCCACTGCAGAATCATGATACTGAATCACCGTATTATTGGGTTTAACAGCCTCGATAGACGCCAGCTGGGCAGCCAGAATTACGTCATAGAGTGCACGTTGTTCGGCGGAGTACTTTCCGTTTACGGGAAAGGTGCGGGTGATATCCGAGGCATAACAGTCGATTTCCGCACCAGCATCGATTAACAGCAGATCGCCATCATTGAGAATACAGTTGTTATCGATATAATGCAGGATACAGGCATTTTCGCCACCCGCCACGATTGATGGGTAGGCATTGTATTCACTCCCGCCTAGTCGAAACTCGCACTCCATTTCTGCTTGCACCTGATATTCAAATTTCCCAGGTTCCGTATATTGCATGGCCCTTACATGGCCTGCCGCTGCTAGTTTTGACGCAGCGCGCATAATACTCATTTCCTCTTTTTGTTTTATCAGTCGCATTTCATGGAGAATATGGCGAAGATCAACATATTCCCAGGGCGCCTGAACACCAGATCGCCGCTTACTCCTTACCGCTTTAATTCCAGTTAGAATTTCGCTGTCAAATTGCGGATAGCGACCCATCATGGTATACACTTTTTCCTGATTGTCCATAAACTCAGGAAGACGGTCGTTGAGTTCGTGGATCGGGAATGCCTGGTCAGCGCCATAGGATTCAATCGCACCTTCAATGCCCGCGCGACGTCCGTCCCATTGTTCCTTCAAGGGATCTTTTTCGCGGCAGAACAGCACAAATTCACCTTCTTTTCTCCCCGGGATGAAAACCGCGACGGCTTCCGGTTCAGGAAAATGCGTCAGGTAGTAAAAATCACTGTCAGGCCTGAACTGAAATAGGACGTCTCCATTTCGAGACTGATGATGTGCCGTAGTAATAATGGCAATCCCGCCTTCGATCATGCTCATCAAATCCTGACGTCTTTTATGATAGATTTTTTGATTCATGGGTATTTATTTCTATTCATGGGAGTAGGGTTGTCCAATTGAAGGTTGCTAGTGTATTCGTTCGCTGAGTTGGTTATTGTTTTTGAAGCCTGACGCCTCATCGAAGATTATTTGTATTCCGACCCTGAGATACTCTTCAACTTCCGAGAAAGCTTTTTCTTCTTCTTCCAGATGATGAGACGCGGAATCCGTTAAATCAACTTCCATGCCGCAGATATCCATAATATCCTGAATAACTTCCTGAGCCTCAGCGTTTTGTTCCGAAATTGCGCTATCGCCATCATGGCAAAACCCCTGAACGAAGCCGCCGCACCAGCTGGCAATTTCATCCACTCTTGCGGTTATATGTTCTTCATCGCCGGCAAGTAACAGGTTGAAGGTGGGGGCGCTGGATTCCAGTTCACGCAAAATTAGTTCAAATAAACCTTCCAGTAAAGCGGTATCCTCATCTGCGGAGAACTGGAAAAGGTACATACGGTTTCCAATCTCAGTGGTGGTGATTCCTCTGCAAGCCAGTCCGGTAAGCAAGCCGTGCGCCTCGGCAGCCCCACTTTTCCATGATGAGGATTTAAGCTTTTCATTCAGCTCAGCGTAGATTTTTCTCTGGAACTGTTTCGGGTCCGTCTGGTTCATGCTGGGTCGTCGAAAAATTGTTAAGACTAGGTTGTCGGGTAACTACCAGGGTAGTTCGTAACCTTCAGCATGCCAGAAAGTACCGCTATCTTTCAGGGAGGCGGCGTCTATTCGGTCGACAATGCCTTTGGCGGCATCGCCTGGATCAATTCCGTTACCCCGGGTCATTTCAGTGGCCACAAAGCCGGGATGCAAAATTGTAACCGTGATTTCCCTATCTTTAAGGTCCCTTGCAAGGCTGACGCCCAGGGCGTTGGCACCGGCTTTGGAGATTCTGTACCCATAGCTTCCTCCTGATCCATTATCGGCAATATAACCCATGCGGCTACTCATAATTCCAATTTTGGCGCCTTTGCCCAGGTTGTCCTGCAGCGCATGGACAACCCTGAGGGGGCCTAGTGTGTTGACTTCAAACTGGCGTTGAATCCGTCCAAAATCCATATCTTCCAGTGATTCTTTTGACAGTATCCCGGCGCTGTGGATGAGAACATCCACACGAGAGTCGCCGAGCTTTTCTTTCAATCGGGATACCCCGGATGATAAAGAAACGTCTACATCTGTGATTACATCTGCTGAAATGTTTGAAAGTTCCCCCTGTGACTGTCGGCACGTTGTAATAACATGGTCTCCGCGCTGGGAGTATTGACGACACAGCTCAAAGCCAATGCCCCGGTTTCCACCAATTATAAGGACGTTTTTCATGGGTTATCTGATTATTACTGAAAGTTTATTTGAGTGCCCTATTGTAAACCACGTAAAGGCTAAATCTGCATCGTGGATTGCATTTCCTCGCCGATGAATAGGTTAAAATTCACGGGATTTCCCCGTGAAGGACAAAAGTTGATATATTTATGCGTCGATCAAAGTAGGCCATCAATTTAATATGCGCCGTTTTTGATCGTTTTTAATAGAAGGTTTCATATTAAAATAGGCCATCTCCGATGATTCGGAAAATACCTAAATCGATTAAATAAAAAGTGCTGGTGGAATATATGGCGGAAGATACGATACAGAAACTTGAGCAACGAATTTCGGATATGATCGAGCTGTGTGAAAAAATGGGTCGAGAAAATCAACTTCTGAAAACGGATCAACAAATGTTGCGTCAGGAGTTTGCATCCCTTCAGGAAAAAAATAAGATAGCCAGAGGACGGGTTGAGCAGATTGTAGCCAGATTAAAATCTCTGGAATCCTGATTTTCGGTTTCGAATCAATCTGATCGCTACGGTAACTATCGCGCTAATTTATCGCAATGACAAATAAACCGGGAAAGACAAAGTTTTGAACAGCCAGAAAAAAAGTGTCAAGGTAAGTATTATGCAGCGTGAGTTCACGGTTGCGTGCGCTGAAGATGAAATGGAGGGGCTTATCGAAGCCGCTACCTACCTTGATAAACAAATGCGTTCTATTTCTGAGGGGGGGCAGGTTTTGGGAAT
This sequence comes from Gammaproteobacteria bacterium, assembly GCA_024679435.1. Lineage (GTDB taxonomy): Bacteria > Pseudomonadota > Gammaproteobacteria > Arenicellales > Poriferihabitantaceae > JAIBDK01. The sequence goes on from JAIBDK010000032.1 coordinate 11,074, forward strand.
TGATCGATGCGCCATTATGGCGGGGTTAAATATTAGTCATTCATATTTGCAGTTGCAAAACACGGTGAAGGCGCGGGAAGAGGTTGAATCCAGATTAGAAACTCTTCATGAACAGGTTGAGAAATGCGTGTCAAATCTGGAGCAGGGAACCGGTTAGAAAAACGCAGTATGTCGTCAGGTTGCGCGAAGGCGTCGGTCTTGCTAAATCGTTCCAATTGAATTCTGATGGTTTATTTTATACGTTCTCTGGTAAAATCTCACTCTGGTATTACCTGCTGTGTTCGAGTTGTTCTCCGAATCCCTTAGAACCTAATATTTAGTACCGGGTGCTGTTATGGCCAACGGGCGTGCAAGACCCCGGAGTAATCCGGCGTGATTCCCGAAGTTGTCCTTTGTGCCCACTTGAACCTTCTGGTTCAAGGTAAAGTGAACATACGGCACTTGCGGGTAATATCGTTTTTCTATCAATCCTTTCAGTGCCTGCGTATTACAGGTAACTTTTTCATCTCTGCGCTTCATCTGGTTCTCATGGGCACTTCTAGTAAGTCAATAATAAGAAAAATCATCCGGGATCGAAGGCGCGGTTTGTCTGATGACCAGCGAATCTGTGCTGCTAAAGGATTGCTCGACCAACTGCTGGCCCTATCAGCTTTTCAGGAAGCGCAATCTATTGCAATGTATCTGGTTAACGATGGAGAGATCGATCCCGTTGAGGTGATGAAATGGTGTTGGAGAAATGGTCGACGAGCCTATGTTCCCGTTATTACTTCGGAAAAAGGCAGCACGCTCTTATTCGCCGAACTGCAGGAAGATACGCAATTTACTGAAAATCAATTCGGCATTAAAGAACCGGTGACGGCTCCGGAAATGTTGGTTGAGGCAAGTGCGCTCGATCTTGTGCTTATGCCTCTGGTTGCCTTTGACTCTCGTGGGAACCGAGTGGGCATGGGGGGAGGATATTATGATAGGACATTTGAATTCATCTGCAGCACCTCGGCTTCTAAACCGGTCCTTATTGGTATTGCCCACGAGATTCAGAAAGTCGAAGAAATTAACGCTGAGTCCTGGGATATTCCATTATCCCTGGTGGTTACAGATTGTGGTATCTATCAGCTTGGGTAATTATCGGTGCCGGCGAAACTGGATTTTGAGTGAAATCATAGTGACTGGCTTCACTAAACCTGACATTGCTTTTACAGGCTGTTATTATC
>JAIBDK010000325.1 GCA_024679435.1 Gammaproteobacteria bacterium
GGCAGCTCCAATGACAATACCCACCGCCATATCAACAACGTTGCCGCGCATTATGAATTTTTTAAATTCTTCAATCATGGTTCTAACTTACCTGTGGATTGGTGAACCACGATTATAGCAGGACACCGCTAGCCTACAAATAAATTGTATCAGCAGATTCAACAATAAAGGAAGGCCCCCATCAGCCGCGCCAAAAAAAAGGCCCCTTACGGAGCCTTTTTTAAGAGCTTTAAAGCAGGAATTACATCATTCCGCCCATGCCGCCCATGCCGCCCATTCCACCCATATCAGGCATGCCGCCACCAGCAGGCTTGTCTTCTGGAATTTCAGCAATCATTGCTTCGGTGGTGATCAGCAGACCAGCGATAGACGCCGCATTTTGCAATGCAGTACGGCTAACTTTGGCAGGGTCAAGGATACCCATTTCGATCATGTCACCGTATTCGCCAGTACCCGCGTTGTAACCGTGGTTACCTTTGTTATTTTTAACTTCGTTAAGAATAACAGAGGCGTCATCACCTGCGTTGGTAACGATCTGACGAAGAGGCTCTTCCAGTGATCGCAGAACGATCTTGATGCCCAGTTCCTGATCGGTATTGGCACCTTCCAGTTTCTGAACTGCAGGAATACAACGAACCAGAGCGGTTCCACCACCAGGTACAACGCCTTCTTCTACGGCAGCACGAGTAGAATGCAACGCATCTTCAACACGGGCTTTCTTCTCTTTCATTTCCATTTCAGTCGCTGCGCCAACCTTGATTACTGCAACACCGCCAGCCAGTTTGGCTACACGTTCCTGCATTTTCTCTTTGTCGTATTCAGAAGTTGCTTCTTCGATCTGGGCACGAATCTGGTTGACACGGCCTTCGATTTCGTCTGAGCTTCCAGCACCATCGATAACAGTGGTGTTTTCTTTGGTAACATTGATTCGCTTGGCTTCACCAAGATCATCAAGGGTTACTGCATCAAGGCTCATACCCACTTCTTCGCTGATGACCTGGCCACCAGTCAGGATAGCGATATCCTGAAGCATGGCTTTACGTCGATCACCAAAACCAGGTGCTTTAACCGCACAGACTTTAACGATGCCACGGATGTTGTTCACTACCAGAGTCGCGAGGGCTTCGCCGTCTACGTCTTCGGAGATAACCATCAGAGGTCGACCGGATTTAGCAACGCCTTCCAGGGTAGGAAGCAGATCACGAATGTTGGAGATTTTCTTGTCGTGGATAAGGATATAAGGATTTTCCATATCTACGGCCATCGCGTCCTGGTCGTTGATGAAGTAAGGAGACAGGTAACCACGGTCGAACTGCATGCCTTCAACAACTTCAAGTTCGTTGTCCAGACCATTGCCTTCTTCTACGGTGATAACGCCTTCTTTACCGACTTTCTCCATTGCTTCAGCAATGATATCGCCAACCGGGCCGTCTGCGTTTGCAGAAACGGTTCCAACCTGCGCGATTTCCTTGTGGTCAGTACAAGGCTTTGAAAGACCCTGTAATTCACTTACAGCGGTAACAACGGCTTTATCGATGCCACGCTTGAGATCCATTGGATTCATGCCGGCAGCAACTGCTTTCATGCCTTCGCGAACAATACACTGAGCCAATACGGTTGCAGTGGTTGTTCCATCACCAGCAACATCAGAAGTCTTGGAAGCCACTTCCTTAACCATCTGTGCGCCCATGTTTTCAAGCTTGTCTTTTAATTCGATTTCCTTGGCGACAGATACACCGTCTTTAGTGACGGTAGGTGCGCCAAATGATTTGTCGAGTACAACGTTACGGCCTTTCGGGCCAAGGGTTACTTTAACGGCATCAGCCAGAGTGTTAACACCCTTGAGCATACGTGCACGTGCTTTTTCACCAAATACTACTTCTTTAGAAGCCATGTTTTAAATTCCTCAGTATCTGAATTTGTTTATAGATTAGCCTTCGACGACGCCCATAATGTCGTCTTCGCGCATAACCAGAAGATCTTCGCCGTCAACTTTGACTTCAGTGCCGGAATATTTTCCGAATAACACTTTATCGCCAACTTTGACGTCAAGGCCACGTTGCTCACCATTGTCGAGCACTTTGCCATTACCAGCAGCGACGATTTCGCCCTGCATTGGTTTTTCAGTAGCGGAATCAGGGATAAGGATTCCACCTGCGGTAGTGCGTTCTTCTTCTACACGTCGAACGACCACTCGGTCATGAAGCGGACGGATATTCATACGCTCAATTCTCCTGTTAGATATTGATTAATAGATTAAAAAAATGAGGAATTGCCTCAGGGCTGACGCCTTTATTAGCACTCTCCTCGAGTGAGTGCTAATAATAGTGACAAAGTAAAATATTTCAATCCTTAAATGGAAAAAAAATGCCTATTTTGGCCTTGAGAGCCAAATATTTCGGATATTTAGAGACTCACATCCCATTTTAAAGACTAAGTTCCGTCAAAATCAGGGGAATATTTTCTGAATCAGATTTCTGATTTGGACTGAAAACCAGCGTGCGGTTCTCTCGAACGGCCCTTGACGGATATGGGAATCCCTTTCCGTTGAACTAACCAGTTCCGGAGCATACTTATCTTTCAGTTTGTACATGGCTCCCCGGTCTATAACCAGGCAAAGCGTAAACAATGCCCACGAAAATGGATTATATCGATAACCTCGATGCACCGCGGAAACGAAATCGACAAAAACCGGATTATGGTTGTTATCTACCAATATATTTGTCGCATTGCGCAAATCTCCGTGGATTACGCCTCTTTCATGCAAATTCTGCACCAATTCTTCGGTTTTGGGAATAAAAGCGGCCCAATCCAAATCCATGTAAACAAACCGAATACGCCGGGCCGGCACAAATTCCATTAAAAAGGAACGAGAATCAACTTTACCCAGCAAACCCGGTATCCCCTCGACCCCCTGCAACTGTCGCAGGGCTTTAGTTTCACGATAAACCAGAAATGGCGCGAGCAACAGGGCAAACCCTTTGCTGGATTCGTTGTAATCCTTGTAGATCATCAGCTTCCCATCCAGATCAATCAGGCTCACATCGGCTCTGGTATTCTGCGCCACCTTAAAGGACCGTGTCTTTTTATCCAGCAACACGCTGCGGGACAACGGTTTACCGAAGTCACCAGACCCCGGCGACTCTCCGGTTGCTGTTTTATGCTCCATTCCGTGCTTAAGATTTGTGGGGCTTTAGGTATTAGCCTGAATTACAACAAAAGCGGTTAGTCATCATCTCGATATTCAACATCAATCACCCTGCCCTTGGTTTGAGAATGGCCTGTCTGACTCTCTGAATGAAAGGTCGACTGAAAACCAGACCGATGCATCGAGGCTGAATTAAAACGTCCCTTTTTCATGAAGTAACCGATAATTCCTCTTCTAAGAGGCGGCGTCAAACAGATAAAACCGATAGCGTCGGTGAAAAAACCTGGAGTGAGCAACAGCGCACCAGCGACGAAGAGAAACACGCCTTCGATAATTTCCATCGCCGGCATTTCCGACCTGGAGAGCTGCATCTGGACCCGGGCCAACGTTGAAAAGCCCTGAGCACGAACCAGAAAGGCCCCCAGCATCGCGGTAAAGACCACCAGA
>JAIBDK010000314.1 GCA_024679435.1 Gammaproteobacteria bacterium
CTTATTAGCAAAAAAGCGGTAAGACAAAGAACTACATCGGGGTTTTGATGCCCAGGAGCATAATTTGGACCTAAGAAAAGTCAAGAAACTGATTGAATTGTTTGAAGAGTCGCAGTTGATTGAAATGGAAATCAGCGAGGGCGAGAGTACGATTCGTCTTAACAGGGGAGGGCCTGTTTTATCAACGATGATGCAATATGCTCCTGCCGCTGTTTCTCAGCAAACAGCGCCGCTGCCCAGTGTATCCGAGCCTACTTCGAAAGTTGAGGGTGAAACTGAAACCGGTAGCAAGATACTTTCACCCATGGTTGGGACCTTTTACGATGCATCCTCACCGGATTCTGAGCCCTATGTAAAAGTAGGTTCGGTGGTTGAAGCCGGTGATGTACTTTGTATTATAGAGGCGATGAAAACATTTAATCAGTTTGAAGCCGAGGAGAGCGGCACTATTAGAGCGGTATACAAACAGACTGGAGACCCCGTAGAGTATGGTGAATCGTTATTTTTAATTGATTGAGCGGATAGGTTTCAATTATGTCCAATAAGATCAAAAAGTTGGTTATAGCCAATCGCGGTGAAATTGCCTTACGTATATTACGTGCCTGTCGACAGATGGGAATTCTGACCGTAGCGTTGCATTCAGAAGCTGATAAGGATGCCAAATATGTTCGCCTTGCCGATGAGTCTGTCTGTATCGGCCCTGCTCCTGCCTCCCAGAGCTACCTGAATATCGCTTCGGTAATAGCCGCCGCTGAAGTTACACAAGCAAACGCCGTGCATCCCGGATACGGGTTTCTATCAGAAAACGCAGATTTTGCCGAGCAGGTTGAGAAAAGCGGGTTCGTATTTGTCGGCCCTGATGCAGATACTATTCGGATTATGGGAGACAAAATTTCCGCTATCGCAACGATGAAAAAAGCGGGCGTTCCTTGTGTCCCTGGGTCCGATGGTCCATTACCCGATGAGCCTGAAGCTATGCAGAAACTGGCTCAAGAAATCGGATATCCGCTTATGGTGAAAGCAACTGGAGGTGGAGGGGGCAAGGGTATGCGCGTGGTTCGCAGTGCGGCAGATTTGATAGAAGCCGTTCAGACTACGCAAAAAGAGGCGGCGGCTGCTTTTGGAAACGGTCAGTTGTACATGGAGCGCTTTTTGGAAAAACCACGCCATATCGAGTTTCAGGTTCTTGCAGATACATACGGAAATGCTGTGCACCTTGGTGATCGTGATTGTTCTTTACAACGAAAACATCAGAAGGTTATCGAAGAAGCCCCCGCACCGGGAATAAGCCCAGAAACCCGAAATGAAATAGGAGCTCGTTGTGTTGAGGCATGCAAACAGATTGGATACAGAGGGGTAGGCACTTTCGAATTCCTTTATGAGGACGGTGAGTTTTTCTTTATTGAAATGAATACTCGGATTCAGGTCGAACACCCTGTTACAGAGATGATTACAGGTATTGATCTGTTGCAGGAGCAGATTCGGGTTGCTAACGGAGAAAGGCTGCGTTTTTCTCAGGATGATATTCATTTTCGAGGGCATGCATTCGAATGTCGTATTAATGCTGAGGACCCGCAAACGTTTATGCCCTCACCCGGCAGGATAACGCACTATCACATGGCTGGCGGGCCGGGAGTTCGGGTTGATTCCCATGTTTATACTAATTACTTTGTTCCACCTTATTATGATTCTATGGTCGGCAAAATTATTACTCATGGTATGGACAGAAGCGAAGCGTTGACCCGAATGAATGGCGCGCTTCAGGAAATGGTAGTGGAAGGAATCAAAACCAATTTGTCATTGCATCGTGAACTGATCAACGATCCGGAGTTTGGCAAAGGTGGGTGTGATATTCATTACCTTGAAAATAAGCACGCCATTGTCTGATTATCTCCAACTTGCTGTCAGTGTTGACAGGAAACATGCGCATCTTGTTAGTGATGTTTTTGAAAGTCAGGGGGCGCTCTCAGTCACTGTTACCAGTACCGATGACGAAGAATGTTTTGATATTGCTGATCCGGTGGAGCCAGACTGGGCAAAGCAAACACTGACGGCACTTTTTGACTCTCCGTTTGTTGTTTCTGACGTTGATGCACTTCTTTTTGAGGGATTGGGATACAATCCTGAAGTGATGCAATCGCAGCTCAAGGACCAAGATTGGGAACGGTCATGGCTGGAATCGTTTGAGCCGGTGTCTGTTGGTGATAAATTGCTGATTTGCCCAAGCTGGTGTGAGCCACCTGAGAGTAATAAGACAGTGCTGACAATTGATCCGGGTATGGCATTCGGCACCGGTAGCCACGAAACGACATTTTTATGTCTGGAACAACTGGGGAAACTTGACCTGAAGGGAAAAACGGTACTCGATTTTGGTTGTGGGTCTGGTATTTTAGGTATTGCTGCGAGTAAACTCGGTGCGGCAAAAACCTTCGGAATTGATATTGACGGTCGAGCGGTAAAAGCTTCCCGGGAAAATGCGGCTATTAATGGGGTAAGTAATTCATTTAATGCTATGTCAAATGACGATTTTTTCTCCTCTTTCCCAAACTTTACATGTGATCTGGTTATAGCGAATATTCTTGCTAATACTCTGATCGAGCTGTCATCGACAATCGAAAGTTTAGTGACAATCAAGGGAATGGTTTTACTTTCCGGGATATTGGCATCCCAGGTTGATAAGATTCGCGATCATTTTGAGGAGAGGTTTTTTTTTGGAGTGCAGCAAAAAAATGACTGGGTTCTTCTCATCGGGAACTCGTTGGATTGATTTGATCCTTGAATGACAACCTAACTGAAATTGCGGCAGAAATATGAGTGACCAACGTTATTGTGGATGTCCATATTGTGAGGCAATTTTTCGACTGCCTGATAATAAGTATAAGAGGCGTTCGGGTGTTGTACGCTGCGGAGCATGTCGGGAAATTTTCGATTCGAGTATGAATCTGGTAGTTCGCTCTGGAGACGAATTCGTCCCGGTGACCGTTGTGTCGGCAGAAATGGGGTCATCTACAGAAAGCCCTGTTGTAAATGTTGACGCTCAAAAAGATGACGTCGATCTTGTTGATGGTGAGGGGAGAGCAACTTCCTCGCCTGATATCGATTCTCTTCATAGCGCTAGTTTGGATGATGATTTAGCAGTCACTTACATTCCTGATCCTGATCTGGAGTTTTCCGGTCCGTCTTATGACTGGAAAAAAGATGACAATGAGGAGGTCGTTAAGGATATTTATATTGATGATGTAAAAAACCCTTTTGACGATGATCCAGATCCGTCGCAGAAAAAGGAACCTGTCAAGGAAGCTCGGACAGCACCGGCTTTTTCTCCATTAGATCTTGATGAGAAACTCAAAAAAGATGAAAGCGGTTCGAGTAGTATCAGCGAGATTTCTAAAGGTGAGGTTGAGCATTCTGACCTGAAAGATGTTCTGTTTCCAGAATCTGAAAACTATGTTGATGAGTTTGACAGTGAGCTGAATATTAATCTAGTCACCGCCGGTGTTATTTCGGATCAAGATGCGGGATTGTCGGAGGACTCTTTTATCGATAATTCTAATCTGGATGAAACACAGCCCAGTAGTTTGAGTCGCAAAAGCGTTGATAAGTATATTACAGACAGAAAGAATCCATTTTCTTCTTTAGCATGGC
>JAIBDK010000062.1 GCA_024679435.1 Gammaproteobacteria bacterium
TACTCGCGTATCCGTAATCATCAGCGCTGTTCTTAACTTCCGGTAACAAAGATTCGGGAATATCAAAGAGCGTCAGTAAATCACTATCCCATTTCCCATCATGAATGTTAAACAACATGGTTCTGCTGGCATTGGTTGCGTCTGTGGCATGTACCTTTCCATTGGTCAGTTTCCAGATTAAAAAAGAATCCACTGTCCCAAAGCAAAGCTCACCCCTTTGCGCCCGGTCTCCTGCGCCGGGAACGTTTTCCAGTATCCATTTTATTTTGGTCGCGGAGAAATACGGATCGAGCAGCAATCCGGTTTTTTCAGTTATTTTTGCCGCTACCCTGTTTTTGTAGCCGGAGGATTTTAACTGGCGGCAGTATTCTGATGTCCTTCTATCTTGCCATACTATTGCGTTGTATATCGGTTTGCCGGTTTTTCGGTCCCAGAGAATGGTGGTTTCCCGTTGGTTGGTTATGCCTATTCCGGCAATCTGCTGCGAGATATCGAGTGCCTTAATTACCGCTTTACAGGTGTGCAGGGTGGTGTTCCAGATTTCCTCTGGGTTGTGTTCAACCCAGCCATCATCCGGGAAATGCTGCTCAAACGATTGTTGAGAACTACCAAGAATATTACCGCTTGAGTCAAATGCCAGTGTCCTTGAACTGGTGGTACCCTGGTCTATGGCAAGAATAACGGGTTTAGGTTTCATGGTTATTGTTCTGCGATTTTTGTGGTGGATGATAACCGTAACGTATTTTGAATCTATAATACGAGCCTTTTTAAGTTTACAGTATCTGGTTTTATATGACTTTCTCTAAAGACGATTTGAACCGTGCTCGTGCAGAAACCCGGGCCTGTGAAGATCTCATACATTTTAACAACGCAGGATCTTCACTTATGCCGGCGCCTGTGGCGGATTATTTGCATGAGTTTTTACGTGAGGAGGAAATGAACGGTGGATATGAAACCGCTGACCAGGAGAAAGAGGCGCTTGAAAATTTCTATGTGTCCAGTTCGAAATTACTCAACTGCAAGCCGGATGAAATGGCATTTGCAGAGAATGCAACTCGAGCCTGGGATATGGCTTTTTATGGTTTCAGTTTTTCCAAAGGCGACCGAATTCTGACCACAATGTCTGAATATGGCAGTAACGTCATTGCCTATAATCAACAGGCAGAACGCTACGGATTGGAAGTGGTTTTTGTTCCCGACGATGAATATGGTCAGATTGATGTTTGTGCGTTGCGACAGGCAATCGATGATCGAGTAAAGCTGATTTCTATCAGTCTGATTCCTACGGGAGGGGGATTGGTTAATCCCGCAGAGGCGGTTGGGAAAGTAGCGCGAGAGGCGGGTGTTCCCTATCTTCTGGATGCCTGTCAGGGAGTGGGGCATTTGCCCCTTGATGTAGAGAAAATCGGTTGTGACATTCTGAGTGGGACAGGAAGAAAATATCTTCGTGGTCCAAGGGGAACCGGACTACTCTATGTCAGGCATGAAATGATGGATAAGCTGGTGCCGCCGTTTCTGGATCAACACGCGGCGGATTTGATCAGCCCCGGAGAGTATAAAATGCTGCCTGACGCAAAGCGATTTGAAAACTGGGAGCAGAACTTCGCCGGTAAAGCCGGACTGGGCGTGGCGATTGATTATGCTCTGCAGTTTGGAATTGAGTCTATTCAACACCGGGTTTACATGCTGGCCGACAAGTTGCGAAATGGGTTATCTGAAATAGACGGCATTGAACTTACTGATCTTGGAGAAGAGAAATGCGGTATTGTTACTTTTCGTGCTGCCCAGGCGGGTTGCGAAAGTATCAAGTCCGGGTTGCACAAACACCGAATCAACGTTTCAGTATCAGATGGCTCAGGCAGTCTGGTTTCTTTTCAGGATAGGGATATTACCGAGGTGGTCCGCGCTTCGGTTCATTATTTTAATACCGAAGAGGAAATATTGTTTTTTCTGGACGCGTTGGAATCTATTGTTTAAAAGGTGTTATTGGAAAAATCCTCGGCTTCGCCTGCAACACTTTTTATATTTTCTGTTTGATAAATGGCATCAATCAGGGAGTCTTTGACAAAAGAATGAGCGATTAGTCTTAATCGCAACCTGAGCCCGCTGGTTTTAAGCAAAGTTTTCTGATAGGCATAATTACCGGGTAACCGAAATCAGTGCGTCGGCAAAACGGTTGAGCTGATCGTCATCTTTCAAGCCGGCAATATTAATCCGTCCTCCGGCAACGGCATAGACGCCATGGTCGTTTCTTAACGATTCAACTTCTTCGTCGGTCAGGACAAGCAGGGAAAACATTCCGCGGTGGTCAGCGATAAAGTCCCAGCGATCGCTGTTTGATTTTTCTTTCAAAACAATGCTCATTTTATTTCTCAAGCTCAGCATTCTGGCGCGCATCTCACCAAGTTCGTTTTCCCAGTTCATTTTTAGTTCTGGGTCGGTCATTATCAAACCCACCAGCGCCGCCCCATGGTCTGGTGGCATAGAGTAGGAACTTCTTGCATTGCTAAGAATGTGCGCTCGGGCAATGTCAGCTGTTTCCTTTGATTCGCCGAGGAGTAATGAGCAGCCGACACGGTCCCGATAAAGGCCGAAATTTTTTGAGCAGGAACTCGCCACTACCATCGATTCCACTTCCTTTGCCATGGTCCGAATACTGTAGGCATCATCTTCCAGAGAATTACCAAATCCCTGATAGGCCATATCGAAATATGGAAAAATTCCATTTTTGGCGACAACCTTTGCGATATCATCCCAGTCGCCCGGTTGTAGTTCTGCGCCTGACGGATTGTGACAGCAGGCATGAAACACAACAATATCCTGTTTGCCCAGCGTAGATAATTTCTCCATCAGGGCATCCACATTCACGGTCTTACTTTCTCGGTTGAGATATGGATAAGCGTCGACCTCAAATCCGCTTTGTCGAAAAATTGGGTAGTGATTACCCCAGGTAGGATCAGAAACCCAGAATTTACGATCACTGGCGATTCGATATAGCATATCTGAAAGCATTCGAAGTGCCCCACAACCTCCTGGTGTTTGAACTGCGCGAATACGATCCATGTCTGCATCGTGTCCAAAAACCAGTTTAGTGATTTCTGTGTTGAATACTTCGTCACCGGCCAACCCGACATAGGCCTTGGTCGTTTGTTGGTCGTGCAGCCGGTCTTCTGCCATACGAACCGCCTGCATGATTGGAGTCTGGCCATTGTTATCCCGGAAAACACCGACACCCACGTCGATCTTGTCGTCGCGGGGGTCTTCTCGAAACATTCCCATTAACTTGATGATGGGATCCTGGGGGGTGGGCTCAAACTTCTCAAACATGACGTGGGTTTCCGGTTGGACTATAGACAGATGTTAACAAAATGTGCGTCGACGTTGTAAGAGATAGCCCTGGCTTTGTCAACTTAATCTAGTCGTGATTTTGAATGATATTGGGTTTGTGATTTCGTGTCGGCTATGAAGTACTATTGCGCGACAACAATTGAAACCGGAATTCCGCGAGAAGTATGCTGAAAGATAAAACCATCAGGGGGGCGAATTCCGCAAATCTTGCGCTTGGTGTGTCATCTGCGCTAGTCAGTATGCTTCTGTTCAGTACCATGGATGCAACCATTAAGTGGTTGGGTGGCGACTATCCGGTACACCAGATTATGTTTTTTCGATGTAGTCTGGCTTTTGTTCCGATATTCATATTGCTCTACAGGGCGGGTGGAATTGCGGCACTTGGAACCCGACAACCGTTGCTGCATGGAGTGCGATCACTGTTGGGTCTTGTGGCTATGGGGTGTGCATTCTATGGGTTTACCACCTTGCCGCTGGCTGATGCTTCTTCGGTTTTCTATACGGCACCTCTTCTCGCCGTGGCTTTTTCGGTGCCGATACTGGGTGAAAAAGTAGGTGTTCGGCGATGGGTTGCGGTGACGATTGGCTTGATGGGGGTGATGATCATTGTTAGACCCGGGGGCAATGTGTTCAATCTGGGCGGTGTTGCCATGCTGGTCGCGGCGGTTGCTGTCGGTGTTACCAGTAATGTCATCCGAAAGCTGAATCAAACAGATCAGGCTATTTGTATCACATTTTACTTTACCTTGAGCGGTGCGATTGTGACCTCTGTTGCTTGTCTTTGGCTGGGCTGGAATACCCCGAGCGGGTATGATTTTTTTCTTCTGGTCTGTGTTGGGCTGCTGGGCGGGTCGGCACAATATACGCTGACGTTAAGCTTTCGTTATGCTCAGGTCGGTATAATCGCACCCTTAAAGTATCTTTCTATTGTGGTCGGTGGCTTGCTTGGCTTTATAATCTGGGACGAAACGCCGGATGGACTAACAGTTTTTGGAATTATGATTATCATTGCCAGTGGGCTTTATTCCATGCATCGCGAGACGCAGCTGGCTCGAGATCGGGATTACATGGACTCAGGCGCTTTCCCTCGCACAATTGAATATAAAAACACAAATAACTATGACTGAAAAACCTGTTGAATCGGCAATTCGTTCGAATTTGGAAACGTTATCACCATTGTATTGTGACGTGATCAATGAAAGTAACATGCATAATGTTCCGGAGGGATCAGAGTCGCATTTTAAGGTGGTGGTGGTAACCGAACAGTTTGCTGGGAAAATGCTGGTTGCAAGACATCGACTGGTGAATCAAGTTTTAAAGACTCTGCTAGAGGGCCCGATCCACGCGCTTTCGCTGCATACCATGACCCCAGATGAATGGTTTGAAAAGGGAGGGCAATTGCCTGATTCTCCGGACTGCCTTGGCGGCAATAAACCGTAAATCTATTAAAAAGGAAACTGCATTATGAGTTGGTGGGGAAAAGTTGTTGGGGGTACTTTCGGTTTTCTTATAGGAGGCCCGCTTGGTGCATTGCTGGGTGCTTCTTTAGGACACAAGCTGGATGCCAGTTTCAGTGGCGGTGGATTGGGCGGATATCTTCCTGGGGATCAGGAGCGCACTCAGGCGGCGTTTTTTACCGCGACTTTTTCGGTAATGGGTTATATCGCTAAAGCAGACGGGCAGGTATCAAAGCATGAAATCGCTCTGGCTAGAAAGATCATGGGGGAGATGCAACTTGGTGATCTTCAGAAAAAGGCGGCGATCGCCCTGTTTAATACCGGAAAATCAGAAGACTTTGATTTAAGTCCGGTATTGTTGCAATTTCGCAAGGAATGCCATCGTCGTTCTACATTGTTGCAGATGTTTCTGGAAATCCAGGTGCATGCCGCCTTTGCGGACGGTAAGCTGGACCCCAGAGAAAATTCTGCTCTGAAAGATATCGCCCGGCAGCTTGGTTTTCGCGCTGATGACATTGAGATGATTATCGAGATGATTCGGGCGGGTGGCCATGCTGGGCCCGACTCGCGCGCGACAAAATCTGTGGCAGACCCTTATAAAGTGCTTGGTGTATCTGCGGATATGCCACTGCCGGATATTAAAAAGGCTTATCGTAGGCTTCTAAGTCAGCATCACCCTGATAAGCTTGTTTCCAAAGGCCTGCCTGAAGAAATGATTAAGCTGGCGAACCAGAAGACCCATGAGATACGGGAAGCCTGGAAACAGATACAGGAAACCCATAAATCATCCTGAGATCCAGTCAAATTGAATTCTACCCGACCTTTCATTATTGTAAATTGACCTGAACTCAAACTTGCTGAGAAGCCTCAGCAGGCATTATCAGTAGATATTGGAATTAATCAACCGGTTCTCCAGACGACAATCCCGGGATGTGTCGTAATTAGTTGAATTTTCTTTAGAAATTTCCTGATTTACGACGCCATTTGTTGTATTATCGCGCCCGCCTTGAAAATGCCGGAAACGGCAACTCATGAATCCTTAATTTTAGTGTAATTTCAATTACTTATAGCCATGAAAGACTTAACGAAATATCGAAATATCGGAATTTTTGCTCACGTGGATGCGGGCAAGACCACCACAACTGAAAGAATTTTAAGCCTTACCGGCAAAATTCACAAAATCGGTGAAGTTCACGATGGTGAAGCTACTACTGATTTCATGGATCAGGAACGTGAACGCGGGATAACGATCCAGTCAGCGGCTACCAGCGCCTTCTGGGACGATCATCGTCTGAATATCATCGATACCCCGGGTCACGTAGATTTCACCATTGAAGTTTATCGTTCGCTCAAAGTTCTCGATGGCGGGGTTGGGGTGTTTTGTGGTTCCGGTGGAGTAGAGCCTCAATCCGAAACCAACTGGCGTTATGCTAATGATTCTGAGGTTGCGCGGATTATTTTCGTCAATAAACTTGATCGACTGGGAGCGGACTTCTACCGTGTGGTCAAACAGGTTAGGGAGGTTTTGGGAGCAAAACCACTGGTAATGACCTTGCCTATTGGTATTGAGGATGACTTCACCGGCGTCGTTGATGTCCTAACCCGCAAGGCATGGGTATGGGATGGTTCCGGTGATCCGGAAAAATACACCATTCAGGATGTACCTGAAGATATGGTTGACCTGGTTGAAGAGTATCGTGAAGAACTGATCGAAACCGCTTTGGAACATGATGACGACGCGATGGAAAAATACCTTGAAGGCGAAGAGCCGGACATGGATACCATTAAGGCGTGTATCCGCAAGGGTACCAATGAGCTGGACTTCTTCCCGACCTTGTGTGGTTCTGCGTTCAAAAACAAAGGTATTCAGCTGGTACTAAACGCGGTGGTTGATTACCTGCCAAACCCGACGGAAGTAAAGCCTCAACCTGAAACTGACCTGGAAGGTGTCGAAACCGGTGAATATGCGATTGTTGATCCTGCTAAGCCAATGCGTGCCCTTGCTTTCAAAATCATGGATGACCGTTTTGGTGCGCTGACGTTTTTGCGTATTTATACCGGAACGTTGAGTAAAGGGTCGAATGTATTGAATACGGCAACAGGTAAAACCGAGCGAATTGGACGAATCGTGGAAATGCATGCGGAGTCTCGTGAAGAACTGGATTCAGCTCAGGCTGGTGATATTGTCGCTGTTCTTGGAATGAAAAACGTTAAGACCGGACACACTTTGTGTGACCCAAACAATCCGGCCACTCTGGAGCCAATGGTGTTCCCGGCCCCGGTTATCTCTATGGCGGTGTCCCCGAAAGACAAAAGTGCTTCTGAAAAACTGGGTGTCGCGCTTGGCAAGATGGTGTCGGAAGACCCTTCTTTCCACGTCAATACCGATGAGGAAAGTGGTGAAACTATTCTACAGGGAATGGGAGAACTGCATCTTGATATTAAGGTTGATATTCTGAAACGAACCCATGGTGTTGATGTTGAGGTAGGGAAGCCCCAGGTGGCTTACCGAGAAACCATCACTCAAAGTGTTGAGGATTCCTATACCCACAAGAAGCAGACCGGTGGTTCAGGTCAGTTTGGTAAAATTGAATACACTATCGAGCCAGGTGAAGTGGGTGACGGGTATGCTTTCGAATCCAAGGTTACTGGTGGTAATGTTCCTCGCGAATTCTGGCCTGCAATCGACAAGGGTTTCCGTGAATGTATGGAAAAAGGCGTGCTGGCAGGTTACCCCTGTATCGATGTTAAAGTGACGCTTCTCGACGGTGCTTTCCACGCAGTAGATTCCTCTGCGGTTGCGTTTGAGCTGGCTGCCAGAGCAGCTTACCGCCAGTCTATGGTAAAAGCCGGGCCCCAGCTGCTGGAGCCTATCATGAAGGTCGACGTTTTTACCCCTGATGCCAATGTTGGTGATGTTATTGGCGATCTCAATCGACGACGTGGCATGATAAAATCTCAGGATGCGGGTCCAACGGGTGTTCGAATAAAGGGTGATGTGCCTCTATCGGATATGTTTGGATATATTGGTGATCTGAGAACCCAGACCTCTGGTCGTGGACAGTTTTCCATGGAATTTTCACATTACATGCCGTGTCCTAGAAATGTAGCTGACGTGATTATCAAGGAAGCTCAGGAACGAAACGCTAAATAACGGAAGTTATTTCTAACCGGGTTTATTCCGGGTTTAGTCAAAGCTCGAAGCCCCGTCTTTTTGGCGGGGTTTTTTGTTGCTGGAGGAAGTTTGCGCCCCCGCCCGTACAGAACCCCTGACATCTTGATCATTAGACCAAGGGCATAAAATTTATGCAGAATTTGAAGGGGCGGATTGCTCCGCGGCGGTTGGAACGACGCTATTTAAGAATGACGCGATCAATTTGCCGCTCTATGCATTCGTTCAACATCGTGCCCGGCGGCCTCTTGCAACAGTATCGTATCGCCACCAGAAATAACCAGTGTATGGCCAGATTCAAAGAGTCGCGCCGGGTCTCGATTGGGCAACGGAATGGTGCCTAACAGTTTTCCTGCGTCGAGAGTTGCTTGCTCGATTCTATCGAAAGCCTGATTGAATTTGCGGGATTCATAGTCGCCAATGGCCCCCAGAGAAGCAGACAGGTCAGACGGTCCGATAAACAACATGTCGATACCCTCTACCGCGGCAATTTTTTCAATTTGATTAACGGCCTGTTCGGTTTCTATCTGGGCTATTAGCAGAAATTCATTGGCCATGTAGTCAGCGTAACCGGCCACGTCATCACCATATCCTGAAGCTCTGATAATCCTCGGTGCAGCCCCTCGGTTTCCGGCGGGGCCATATCGGCAGGCTTCAACGGTCCGTTGGGCTTCATTTACGTTTTGTACATTGGGCACCATAATACCTTCTGGACCAATGTCGAGGGCTCGTTTGATATCGACAATATCGCTTGAGCTGACCCGCAGCATCGGCGCGCATCCATGACCCTTTCCATTATTTGGAATAGTAACTGCTTGCATCATGGATATTGCTTCGGTGTATGATCCGGGGCCATGTTCGAGATCAATGAAGGCGGTGTCGTATCCACTCATTGCAACAATTTCAGCCGCTATTGGATTGAACATTTCGATCCAACAGCCGTTTAGGCGGTTACCCTTTTTTAGTCGTCGTTTAACGGAGTTATTTGAAATCATGGCCGAATTGTTGCTTAATTTCCATTGTATATGCAAGCGTTCTTGATAAGCCATAAAGAATCGAACACTGACAGGATTTTCTTCTGAATGATTTCTCTGATTCGATCTGAATGGAAATTTCTGTTGTTCGGGTTCCTGATGACCTTTTTTTCGTCTCCGGGGCAAACATTTTTTGTGTCTTTGTTCAGTGGCGAAATTCGCGCTGATCTTGGACTTTCGGATGGGCAGTTTGGGGGTTTGTATTCGTTCGCAACGCTGATGAGTGCCATCGTGATGGTTTGGAGTGGGACTTTGATGGATCGTGTCAGTTTGGAACGATTTTCTATCAGTGTGGTTGCTGGTCTGGCCCTGGGATGTCTGATGATCTCATTCAGTAATGGGGTTGTGTTGCTGGTTTTGGGGGTTTTTTTGCTCCGTCAAATGGGTCAGGGCCTGATGTGTCTTGCCAGTTCTACGGCAATGGTTCGCTATCTTGATCGTAATAAGGGGAAATCCAACGCGCTTGCAGGAATGGGTTATGCGGTTTCCGAAGCGGTTATGCCCAGCATTATCGTGAGTTTAATCGTCTGGTTTGGCTGGCGTGAAAGCTGGTTGATCATAGCTGCTGCCTTGCTGGTATTAATGCTTCCCTCAATTCTTGTTCTGTTACGAGGACATGACATTCGGCACCGGCAATACCTGCAAAATATTGACAGGACTGAAAGTGAATCAGTTTCTTCAGGGGAGGCTGGACAGGCGGCTCTCTCGGGGCAGAGAAAGAACAAGGGTCGCCACTGGGCCCGGAAAGAAGTATTAAAGGACCCGTGTTTCTATCTTTTTCTGCCAGGATTGATGTCTCAGCAGTTAATGTTTACCGGTTTCATCTTTCATCAGATTCATCTGGTGGAATCAAA
>JAIBDK010000243.1 GCA_024679435.1 Gammaproteobacteria bacterium
CCAGACGGGGTAAAAAATATATCCGATGCCCCTGTACCAGGTAATGTGGTGGTGGAAATCACCTGGCCAGAAGATATGGATGCAGACGTAGACCTCTGGGTCAAAGCACCCGGGGATATTGCTGTCGGATATTCTAATAAGGGTGGTGCTATTTTTAATCTATTGCGCGATGATTTGGGTAAAACCATGGATCTTTCCAGCATCAATCATGAAAGCGCTTATACTCGCGGCATGCGCGCCGGTGAGTATGTAATTAATGTCCATGCTTATCGAATAGATGCAAAGAAACCACCCCCATTTTCTGTGGAAGCGGTCATCAGCACAAAGACCGTTATAGATGGCGTGACCCGCATTAATCCGATACTGTTTACTCAGGCGAAAATTCGTTACCAGAATCAGGAATTGACCCTGGCTCGGTTTGAGCTTACTGAGGAAGGGTTGCTGGTAAAAGGCAGCGTGCATAGTTTGTTTAAGGGGTTGAGAGATGCGAGCGCAAAATAAGCATTCAAAAGCGTGTGTGATTTGATCGATGGAAAACATACCGGTTCTTTACTTGTTGTTGGTGCTAACTGGTTGTTTGTTGGCACTGATGGCCATCTGGTCTCGTCGCACTGTGCGGGTCAGAGTAGTCGCTGTGATTGCGTTGATCGTTTTGGTGGGTCTCAATTATTCGGCGCTGATAAAACTTCTGGGACTTCCCCAGCCCATGCAATTTTCCCGATTTGAAGACTTTGAAAACGAATCTACGGTACTTGCCGCGAGTATCGATGAAGGTCTTGGGATCTATCTATGGCTAAGGCATGCAGAAGTACGGGAGCCAAGGTATTACAAAATGGAATGGGATCAGGATGCCGCGATTGCTCTTAAAAAAGCAATGGACCAATCGATGCGAAATAATTCTACCGTGATGATGAGTCCAGATTATGAGCGTTCGCTGGAAACTAACAAGGAGCCTCTTTTTTATACGCTGCCTCAGGATAGGCTTCCGCTTAAGCCGCCACAGGAACTATTTGAATATCGAAACCCAAGGAATCCGATTTAAAATGCCGTGTTTGTTCAGGCGTTGTCGTCGCTGAATCAACTGTTCTTCAACGTTGGCGTCGATTGAGAACGAAGAACTTCAACTATGCCAGCTCCCATGATTAGTGCCGTGCCAATAATTTCTCTAACGCCAAAAGGCTCATTGGTTAACCACGCTGCTGATCCAATTCCAACGATGGCTTCGGTCATGAATAGAATGCCGACCCTTGCAGGGCTTAGGACAGTCGCAGGCCAGATGGTTAGCCATGTTGCCGGCAACAGGAACAGAGCGACAACGACAATCCAGCCTGAGCTTTGCACAAGGGAAGCGTACTGAGGAAACGCGTTGTTAAGCCCCAGTGGGAGCAGTGCGAGAATAGAACCTGCGACAAACGATCCGACAATGAAAGCAAACGTCTTTTCAAATACATACTTGTTTCCACCCTGGAATAGTCGGACAGATGCAACGGACCAGCACAGACCGGAAGCCAGTGCAAACCAGTCTCCAGTTTGTCTTGGCCAGGGAAAAGACACGCCATCGCCTAACACCACTACCAATCCACCGATTCCAAGAACCAGTGCGGCAATCCGATTGAGAGCTAATCGCTCTCCGAGAAAAATTAGCCCAAGTAACGTGCTCCACACGGGTGAAACATAGAATAGTAGAAGCGCATGAACAATATCTGTCATGTTAAAGCTGGCTGCATATAGGGCAAATGCTAGTCCAGGCAACAATCCCGTCAGCAAAAGTCCGAATCCAGCTTGGCGGAATACTCTCCATCTTGCAACGGCAAACGGCATAAACAGCAAAGCAACGCAGGCAAACAGTATTGGACCCGTCCACAATGCGGATACACCCGTCTCTTCAATTGCACGCACTGGAATCCAGAATACCCCCCAGAGCGCGGCACTCAGAGCGATACCCAAGCTTGATAAAAGTGTGCGTAGCTGCGGTTCCATTTATGTTGTTTTTATGTTTTGTATGAAGGTACTACATCTGTTTAAAGAGGAAAGTCGACAGTTTAACTCCATGATAATAAAAGGTATTGCTAACGATTTCTGCAATGGGTTGAGTCAGGGGCGAACAGCATTTATAGAAGGGATCAATTAAGTAAGTCAGATCTTAGGACATAAAAAAGGCGGGCATAAAGCCCGCCTTTTAAAACAACTTCTTAAGTCAAGTAATAACGAGACTTACTGAGCTAACCAGCTGTTAAAACGCTCGGTCAGATCATCAACGTTGTCGGCCCAAAATTCGATATCATAAGTCAACGCGGTCTTGAAGTTTTCAGGAGCGGTTGGCAGATGAGGAAGAATATCCGGGTTTACAAACGCTGCAGACGATTTACGCAGCGGGCCGTAAGAAATGTAGTTAGTGGTATCAGCCAAAGCTTCGGCACTGGTGCAGAATTTCAGGAACTCCATCGCAGCAGCTTCGTTTGGTGAACCCTTTACAACCACATAGGTATCGATATCAAATACCTGAGGACCCCACATGATTTCGAAAGGCTTGCCTTCCTTATACATGGCATTAAACAGTCGGCCGTTATAAGCAGTAGTCATAACCACTTCTCCGTCGGCAAGCATTTGAGGAGGCTGAGCACCAGCTTCCCACCATACAACGTGCTCTTTAATTTCATCCAGTTTCGCGAACGCACGATCCTGGCCTTCTTTGGTGGCGAGGGTAGAGTAGATATCTTCATTAGCAACACCATCTGCCATCAGTGCCCACTCCAGATTTACACGGGGAACTTTACGTAATCCGCGACGACCTGGGAATTTTCCAATGTCCCAAAAATCGGCCATGCTGGTGGGCTTCTCATCGCCTTCAACCTTCGAAGCGTCAAACGCAGGAACTGTCGCCCATGAAATGTTGCCTATGAAGCAATCGCCTAAGGCGCCGTCTACGAAATCTTCTGTCGCAGGCGTTCCGTCAGGAGCCGGGGCCCACTGTGAGTGATCCAGTTCAACATAAAGGCCTTCATCGCAGCCGCGAATCGCGTCCTGAGGAGTTTGGTCAATAATATCCCACTGAACGTTGCCAGCTTCAACCTGAGTTTTGATTTCAGCCAGGCCACCATTATAGTCAACGATGTTGAATTCCTGACCAGTTTTCGCCTGATAAGGTTCGATGCAGGCTTTAACCTGACTGGCGGTGTAAGAACCACCCCATGATACGAATGTAATCTTTCCATCAGCAGACGCAACAGAACTCATTAGGCCGAGTCCCATTGCAGCAGCAGATAAAGCGATTGTAGATTTTTTGAATTGCATGCAATCCTCCACAGATTGTTAAATTATAAAAGCGGAAATTTCCTGTTAATGCCGTGTAACCTGATTCTTTTTATAGATCTTGGTCTTTAAAACAATTAACAATAGGAAATGTAACCAAAAATGTTTAATTTATCCATACCATAACAGGGTAAACCCGCTATTTTTTACAGTAAATTAAATTTACCAGCCAAAATGAGGCTGGAAAGGTGCTAAAAAGTGGTAACACATCGTAATAATGTCCTGTGACCACTGATTAACGCCTTTCGCGGCATCTCTTATTGAGGAGACATACCCCGTAACTTTTCACTTCTTCTTCGCAGTAATTCTACACATACCAACAGTACTACTGAAAATGTTATCAATAGTGTTGCCACCGCAAGAATGCTGGGACTGATCTGTTGACGAAGACCAGACCACATCTGAATCGGTATGGTTTTTTGATCGGCATCTGCCAAAAAGTAAATCAGAACTACCTCATCAAAAGAAGTAATGAATGCAAACAGCGCACCAGAAACAATTCCCGGTGTTATCAACGGCAGGATTACCTTGAAGAATGTTCTTAACGGCTGTGCGCCTAGACTGGCTGACGCTCGAATAAGTGTTTCATCAAATCCTACCAGGGTCGCCGTTACCGTAATGACAACAAACGGTGTTCCGATTGCGGCGTGAGCAAGCACCACCCCCAAATGCGTGTATGCAAGTCCAACTTTCGAATAAAAGAAGAACATGCCTGCCGCAGTAATGATGATCGGAACGATCAATGGCGAAATTAACAACGCCATAATTGGACGCCGATAGGGCATCTGTGGTCGGCTTAATCCTACTGCTGCCAGTGTGCCGATAGTTGTTGCCAGTAAGGTCGCAAATATTGCGATTACCATGCTGTTTCTGGCCGAAAATGCCCATTCATGACCGCGGTTTGCCCCGGTGCCCTCGCCAATACCCAGGACATCCTGATACCACCGAACAGAATAGGCCTCAGGGTCGAGTCGCACCATTGCCTCTGAGAAGGTGAAATAAGGCTCTGCGTTAAAGGACAGCGGTATGATCACCATTATCGGTGCCATCAGCAGGAAAAACACCAGTCCACA
>JAIBDK010000218.1 GCA_024679435.1 Gammaproteobacteria bacterium
ATAAAATCTTGTTCGCTAAAGTTTTCAAATTTAGTGGAAACCTTGTCATAGTAGCGATTTGCTCCGCTATCCATTACCCGGTTTTCCTCGATTCGGAATGAAAGTAAAACCGCCATTTTCAGCCATTGATTAACCCGCCAGCCATTTTCGGTTGGCTCTGCGACACGGGCTTCACCAGAGTCCAGTAAGTCAAGGCATTGATTAATTGCTGTTTTTAGCACCCGGTCTACTGATTTTGGGGTTATGTCGGTGCGAACATCCCAGGCATCGGTAATTAATTTTTCTAGATCTTTCATTGTTTTCTGTGATTAGGTGTCCGTATGGCATGTGCCATGAAAGCGTTACTGGTGGAATAATCATAGTGATAGTGTTTCTGAATTATATTCCAGAAGTGTCTAAATAATAAGATGATTTTGGTCAATTATAATCTTGAATCGAAAAAAAAAGTTTCTCAATGGCAGCGTTTTCAACTCGATGTTTAATTTAATCGTTTAATCGGTTATCATCACAAATCTTTTCGGTCTCTAATTTGTTGGATAGGCTTCCACTGCAAGAGAGTGCTCACTCTGTTTTAATTATCTAACATGAATAAACATTACGCTGTCACTATTTCAGATCGTCATGGATCGAAACACTTTTTTCTAAAATCTACTATAAAAAGAAATCTAGTGGTGGTCGGCGTCGCCACGTCATTGATGGCCGTATTTTCCGTTACTGCAAATCTGTTTCAGCACAAAAAGATTAGTTCCTTGAATGTTGAAAAAACCAGATTGATAACCGAGCTTGCTGAAGAAAAGCGCCTACTCGACGATGAACTTGTCCGGTTTGTTAATCACAGTTCAAAACTTGATTTGATCATTTCCGGGCATGAGAAACAGGTTGATGTGATTAGTGAAGCGTTGGTTGAAATTGAGAGGCTCAGTGGCGTCGAGACCGGTGATCAGGCTTTTACGCTGGACGAGCGACTCAGGATTGT
This sequence comes from Gammaproteobacteria bacterium, assembly GCA_024679435.1. Taxonomy (GTDB): domain Bacteria; phylum Pseudomonadota; class Gammaproteobacteria; order Arenicellales; family Poriferihabitantaceae; genus JAIBDK01. The sequence goes on from JAIBDK010000218.1 coordinate 977, forward strand.
TGGGCAGTTTTACAATTCTAAAGAAGAGGAGTATTCTTTTATTGGTAGTCGGATCGATCAGATTGAAGACGTGATCGGTCTTGATCTTGAAGACGAGAGCCATCATCAACTGGATTTGACAACTCGGGTTCAGTTAGCCAGTCTTACAGCCAGTCAGGAACGAATACTTCATGATAGCATTCCAAGCGGCTATCCAACTGCGGGAAAGGTTGTTACCAGTAAATTTGGTAAGCGTAAGCATCCCGTAACGAAGGTGAATTCATTCCACAAAGGAGTGGATATTCGTGCGAAAACCGGTGAAAAAGTATATGCGACTGCCGATGGATTCATCAGCAACGCTGATTATTCCGAATTGAGTGGCAATCGCATCGTAATTATGCATAACTTTGGTTTTGAAACCCGTTATTCACATCTTGAGGAGATACGTGTGAGCCCCGGTGACGTGGTTCATAAAGGAGACTTGATCGGCAAAAGTGGTAATACCGGTCGAAGCAGTGCTCCCCATCTTCATTACGAGATACGCTATCTGGGCAAAGCAACCAACCCCCATGAATTCCTCAAGTGGGAATTCGGCACCAATGAAATTTTTACTCAAGTTAGAGGTATAAAATGGCCATCTTTACTAAGTCTAATCAACAAGCAGATTACTCATCAAACATTACAACTATCGCTGCTGGATCGCACTTATCAGGCCGAATAGAAATTGAATGCGAGTTACACATTGACGGCGAAGTCGATGCTGAAATTCATTCCACAGGCACCGTTAAAATCGGTCATTCCGGTCGGGTAAACAGCGATCTACAGGCGAAAAGTCTCATTATTGCCGGCAAGTTTTCTGGCAATGCGGATTGTGATTCTATCGAATTAATTTCTGGTGGTGAAGCTGAGGGCAAGCTCACTGCGACGAGTCTCGCCATAGATTCCGGCAGTTCTTTTCAGGGTGAAAGTATTCGCAAGAAAGAAGCTAGTTCTGGAAAAGTGGTTAATATTGCCAGTGATGACAACGCAGACCCGTTTGCTAAAGACGGATAAAACATGTTGTCTGCTACGATCTGATTAGAGCCTTTAAACAGCCTAAATCCTTCTGTTGGTCAGCTCTGGTGACTCTTTTATTTGTCGGTCAATTGATCGATAGTGAGGTTTAACTGGGTATCAATGTTATGGGATGAAACTTCCCTGGGCTTGCTTTCATAATCTCCGGGGCCGGCTATCGGATTACCTGATAGCGAGAGGCGGGCTATAATTTCCAATTTCTCTACTGTGCCAATGTCAACACCCGGTATCATCGACATTGCCTCTGTCAGCGTCACGCTGATGGGAAGTTCTGAAGGAAGATGTTTGCTCACTGCTAAGGGGGCAGGGGTGCCGTTTTTCGCTCTGGCGATAACATAAACCGATGTAAACTGCTCCAAATTCGCCACCGCTGTTTTATCAATATCTACCCGTACCTTGATTTTCTTCCCCGGATTAACTGGCGTATCTGTCACCTTTTCGACGGATTCTGTCTTGTTGCTGTTATTTTCTTCAATCAACTGATTGATATTACTAATCAGCTCTTGGTTGGACCCAACAAGTGGCAACAAGCGATTCAGGTAGATGTTGGCTAACTCGTATTGACCTGTGCTGCCTGAGCCAAGTGCTGCGATCCAAAGGGAATTTATATGTTGCGGGTCCAGATTTAATGCCGCGGTGACTGCCTTTTGCGCGTCATCGGTATAGGTGTTACCGTTAGCCATAATGGACGCATCAGCCCATGATGATAGAAAGTCAGGATTGCCTGGCTGCAGTGTGTTTAACCGTCGATATGCCTGTTCAGCCCTGGGGTAATTTGCCAGACTCATATAGGTGCGAGCGGCCAGTTCCCAGCCTTTTGCGTTTTCCGGTTCCTGGGCTATTTTCTCTTCTAACTGTGTCAGTAAAATTTCAATATCCAGGCTGGAGCCATCTGTAGATTGGGTTACAGCCGATGCCTCGGATCTGGTTGGGATAGGATTTGGAGAACCCAGATAACCGTATATAAGCAACCCCAGGACAGGGACTACCAAAGATATTGTCAGAGACAGGAAAGGACTGATTATTTTAGTAGGAGTTGCTTGTTGTCTCTGGAGGTCATCCACTAAGATTGACTGCGTTTCAAGCTCGATGCCTTTTACCGATTCACCCGAAGACAGTTGAGATTGCGCTTCTTCAATTCGTTGACGGGCAATCAGGGCATTTTGGGCTTCAGGATTATCAAGCAGAATAGCTCTACGATTTAAAAATGCGGGCATCATCATGCCAATAACAGCCACACCTAAAATCATGATTAACAAGTAAAACATCTAGGGGAGGGTTCTCGAATTCTCTATTAAAGATTTTGCTTTTTGTAAATTTTCTTTGGAAGCCGGATCATCCAGATCTGGAATAGCGGTTCTCCTTCGAAACACCAGAATTAGAATCAGGCAAATAGCCAGAAAAAATGGCGCAATCCATAGAATCAAAGTAATGGGTTTGAGCGGAGGGCGGTAGATGACAAAGTCGCCATATCGATCAACCATGAACTTTACGATTTGATCATACTGATAACCTTCATCAACCATATTATAGGCTCTCTGTCTCAGATCTTTGGCAAGCTCGGCATTTGAATCTGCCAGGTTCTGGTTCTGGCAAACCAGGCAGCGCAATTCCCGGGTTAGTTTTAGATATAAGGCCTGTTTGTTCTGATCTTCGAACTGCTTCAGCTCGCTGATCGCAAACGCGGGCAGCCAAAGTCCTGTAAAAAAAATCAACAGTCCACAGCGAGTAAGGCGACAAAAAAATCTCGTTTTGGAGCTTTTGTATGTGTGATTTTCGCTATATATCATTAACCTGTCACCCCGTTTAGTTTTTGAACAAGAGGTATAATTTTTTGTTCGATATCTTTACTGGTAAGCGGCCCGATATGCTTAAGCTGGATGACGCCTTTTTTATCAATGACAAAAGTTTCTGGAACGCCGTAGACACCGTACTCTATACCCGTTTCCCCTTGCTTATCCACAGCGACTTTTGAATAGGGATTGCCAAATTTATTCAACCAATTCCATGCGTCTCTCTGTTCATCTTTATAATTTAATCCGATAATCGCGACTATATTATCAGCTGATAATTGGTTAAGCAGAGGATGTTCCTCTTGACAGGCGACGCACCATGACGCCCAAACGTTAAGGAGCCATACCTGGCCATCTAGATCAGTATTGGATATGATGTTTAAAGAAATATTTCCGCTATTATTATTTTCGGCATTATCCGCTAATGTGAGTTGGGGAAGATTAAAATCTGGGGCTGGTTTTCCGATGAAAGGAGAAGGTACTTCCCCCGGTTTCAGGGTCAGGCCTATTGCAAGAAACCCTGCAATCAAAATGAAAAGTGCGAACGGGATCAGGGCTTTTTGTGATCGCAAATTCATCGGCTATGTGGCTGCGTTTCCTTCTTGTTCGCCGGGAATCCTGGGGTGGTTTCCAGCATGGGTCTCGTCTTTAAACGAAATGTTTGATTCGGGTATGTATTGCTCCAGTTTCACAGATTTGCGATAGCGACGATCTGAAGCACCTAGGAGCCCGCCAAATGCCATTAACAGGGCGCCAAGCCATATCCAGCGAATGAAAGGTTTGTAGTAGATTCGAATGGACCAGGCCTGGTTGTCCAGTTGCTCCCCCATCGCAATATAAAGATCGCGAGTGAAGCCTGCATCGATAGCAGCTTCTGTCATTGGGTTTTTCTGAACAAGATAGGTCCTTTTTTGGGGA
>JAIBDK010000193.1 GCA_024679435.1 Gammaproteobacteria bacterium
ATAATGCTCCGCTACGCCGGCACCGTCAGTGTAAGGAAAGGCATCCGCTGCTGCGTAAGCATTGATCAGCAACGGCCGGACATTGGTGCCGCGGCTGGGCAATGATGCGTGAACGGCCCGGGAATGATGAACCGTAATGGACCCTTTAGGCCCGGGCAGGCTGACGGCCGAAGATTCGTTCAGTGATGCCTTGTCGTCAGGTTTTAATTCGCCTGTCCAATGGCCGTGATCGTCATATTGCTCGAAGAGCTTGTCATCATGGCTTTTGGGAATAACCATTAACGGCCCGTCTTCCTCATGGGTGTCCGTCAGGTAGGTGCCGATCGCCAGCACGTTATAATTGGTATGGGGGTAGAACGGGATATCCTGGTGCCAACCCACTGCATTATTGTCTGCTGTGGTTGGCCATTTAAAATTCAATTTCGAATGGTGATAGGTGACATTCGGGCCAAGCAGGTCAGCGGCAACATCTGCAATGACATCGTTGGCAAACTGCCAGTAAATATCAACCATATCCGGGGCGGTGAATCGACGCACCCTGGGTTGCTCAGCACAATGATTGGGCGCCAGATCATAAAGCCCGTCAGATTCTGTTATCGGTCTGCTGCACTCAATCAGCTCTGCCGTTTTGTTGTTAAGTTGATCAATCCAGTGGTCGTTGATCAGCTTTTCGACCTTCAAATATCCCTGGTCGAAATAAAATTCGCGCTGTTGTTGATTCAGTATCCGAGCGGGACAGGCAAGTATTTCTTCGGGGGTCATGGCATCACCGTCATTTAAGTTTGGATGGAAGCAGTGGTCGGTCGCTTAAAAAACTGGCCGCAGTATATCAGCTGTGATTTTCGGATCAAATAATGGGTTTAAAAAGAATAACGAATAGAAGACCTGCCGCAGTGAGGGCTTCAAGACTTTTTTACTTTTTAATTTTAAAATACCTTACAGTTAAAGGGAAAGAAAGTGACGGGTTCTTTCTGTGGGAATGGGGAATTAACGATAATAGAGGAAAAGATTATGTGTGGTCTTATTGCGGGAATATTTAACAGGAAAGTTGAACGACGACTGGTCGATAAAGCGTTAGCTGTTTTGGATCATCGTGGTCCGGACGGGGTCGGTGCGTGGTATTCCGAAGATCAGACCTGGATGTTGGGGCATGCTCGATTATCGATTATTGGGTTGCACAATGGCACGCAACCCATAGCCAATGGTAACGGTGACGTGCAGATCGTCGTCAACGGCGAGTTCTACGGATATCGGGATATTCGAGAAAATCTCAAACAAAGCGGATGTGATTTTGCAACCGAGTCCGATAGCGAGATTGCGCTTCATTTGTATCTGCAAGAGGGCACCCGTTGTTTTAGCAAACTTCGTGGTGAGTACGCAGGGGTCATCGCGGACAAGCGAAATAATATAATGATTGGGTTTCGGGATCGATTCGGGATCAAGCCTCTTTTTTATACCGTGCAAAATAATGAGGTGATATTTGGCTCTGAAATAAAATCGTTACTGGCTCTGGGAGTAGAGTCTAAATGGGACAGACAGTCGGTATTTGAAGAAGTATTTATGACCCGGTCCCATGAGCAAACATTGTTTGCCGGCATCCATAGCGTGCCGCCAGGTCACTATGCCATCGTTCAAAATGGCGATGTCAAACTGTATCCATACTGGGACCATCATTTCCCCACTGCGGCTGAGTTATCTGGTGATGACCGATCTGAACAGGAAATCATTGACGGGTTTAGAGACGTCTTATCCGACGCGGTGAAAGAGCGCATGGTCGCCGATGTTGAAGTGGCGTCCTACCTGAGCGGGGGAATTGATTCCTGTGCGGTATTGGGCTTGGCGCAACAGCAATCAACCCAAAAGATTCGCGCATTCACACTGGCATTTGAAGATGCGTTGTATGATGAATCAAAGCTCGCCCGGCAGCAGGCGGACCTGGTCGGGGCTGAATACAATCAGATCCCGGTGAGTTCTCAGCATATAGCGGATAACTATCGTGCCGCTGTCTGGCACGCCGAATCAATATTTTTTAACGGACATGGCGTCGCCAAGTACATTCTCAGCAAAGCCGTTCGGGATGCGGGTATCAAAGTGGTGTTTACCGGCGAAGGTGCGGATGAGATGTTAGGGGGTTATCCGCCTTTTCGGCGTGATGTGCTGTTATATAACAATGAAGGTCAGGATCCGGCTACGGTGCAGAAATTGCTGGATGATATGTATGAATCCAATAAGGCAACCAGAGGGGTTTTGACTTCGGACTCGACGCCTCCCGATGAACTCAATGCGGTAGTAAAACGCCTCGGCTGGACGCCTTCGTGGATAGAAGTGCTGGCGACGATGGGAAAATCTACGACGGACATATTTCGAAAAGATTTTGCCGAAAGTCTGTTGAGCACCGACCCTTATGGATTGACTTTGGACAGACTTCCGATCAATCAACGGCTAAAGGGGCGAGATCCGCTCAATCAGGCGATGTATCTGTGGACCAAGATACTATTGCCTAATTTTATTTTATGTTACCTCGGTGACCGGATGGAAATGGCGCATTCTGTTGAAGGCCGATTACCGTTTCTCGATCACAAGGTCGCTGAATATGCAGCGACCCTGCCGATTAACATGAAAGTTCGGGGAATGAGAGAGAAGCACGTATTAAGAGAGGCGACTAAAGATGTCATCATTGATGACGTTTACAATCGCGAAAAGCATCCTTTTACAACCCCCCCTGCTCAACGCGACGATGACCCTATGTTCATAATGTTCGAGGATACGCTTAATTCTAAGGCATTAGCCGAGCAGCCTATTTACGATCCCGCATTGGCGAAACAGCTGTTTTTGGATCTAAAAAATAGTCCACCTGAAGAGCGATTCGGTAAAGAAGGTATTCTGCAAAGAATTGTCAGCACAACGCTTATGCATGAGCAATTTTCAATGTCTTGAATGCTGATTGAATACATCCTTACCCACGGGCAACAATTCGTCATTTCGGTTTGAACCGGTTCATAGTTCCCTCGGACAATCAGACACGTGTCACAATTGTCGGGTGTTGTGTAGCGTAAAACTCCTGCCCTGATTTAACGAAAATAGAGTTTAATGCCGAATTATTAACGAATAATGTAATTTTTATTGACTGTTTATGCTAATAAAGGTACTAATACGAAGTTGTAGTACGAATATCAGATAAAATCGTCCGACGCTGACAAAAATCAGGAGAAACGACATGAAGATTAGTATGTTACAGGAAGGCGAAACGTTAGCCGGCGTCAGTCATGCTCAACGTTATGAAGAAATGATTGCCGAAGTGGCGCTGGCCGATCAGGTCGGGTTTTATGCGTGGGGCACTTCGGAGCAGCATTTTAGTCCGCCTAGATTTACGGTTTCTGCGCCCGAAGTCCTCTACGCTGCGGTTGCGCGAGAAACCAAAAACATCAAATTACGGATCATGTGTTCGGTGTTGTTGAAGTGGAATCACCCGTTGCTGGTGGTTGAGCGACTGGCGACGCTGGATATCGTTTCCGGCGGCCGCGCCGAGCTCGGTACCGCGCGCTCAAACAACTTAAATACGTTGAAAACGTTTGGGGTTGAACCCGGCGATACCAAAGCCATGTGGCAAGATTCACTGGACGTGATCGTCAAGGCGTTTACCAATCCCATGGTGTCTCATGATGGACCCTTCTGGACATTTGATGAACAGGAAATCGTGCCGCATTTTGTGACCGCTCCCCATCCGCCGTTGTCTGTTGCGGCATCGTCTGCGTCATCTTCTGCGGAGGCGGGTGAGCGTGGAATCGGTCTCATGTTATTCGAGAGTTATTTTGGTTTTGAGTATTTGCAGGAAGCCATAGATGCCTTTGTTGAAGGCGCAAAAAGTGGCAAATCGGTGCTGCCGCAGCGCAATGATGATGTGGGGGTGTATGTCGCCACCGCATTTTGTGCCGAGAGCCGACAGCAGGCCATTGAGAAGGCCGAAAATGTGACTCTCGGATATGCTGGATTTATTGCAGACCTGTATGAACCCCTGGCAAAGAAAATGTCCTACGAGTATCTGGATGCGCACATGGCAAGATTTCTTGACAATCAGGCGAATATGGATTTTTTGATTCGCGAGACACCCTCAGTGATGGTGGGCAGCCCTGATGATTATATCGACCGGTTGCGCGATCTGGAGGCGCGAGGCGTGGACGAAGTATTATTGAGAATCGATGGGATGGAACACGACGATATTATGAACTCAATCAGATTAATAGGCGAAGAGGTTATTCCCGTTTTTTCTAAAAAACCAGATTAGGTAAGGACGTTACAAAGGGATGCCGAGGTACGCTTAAATCGTTTGGTATTCCGTTCAATTGAAATAATAGAGCACATTTTCCAGTAAAAACTGATAACAGGAGAAATTACTATGAAACGTATTATTGTTCATTATGGGGTTCCTGAAAACCCGTCTGAATTCGACGCCCACTACACAAATATTCACATCCCGCTCGCCTCGGCGATGCCCCATTTGCAGAGTTTTGAGCTGAGTCGTGGACAAGTCCATTGCTCGGACGAAGATCGACCAGTCTACCTCACCGCGATACTGTCATTTTCAAATCAGGAAAATATGGAGGCTTCACTGGCATCCGAGCAGGGTCAGGCGGCAGTCGCCGACGTCGCGAACTTTGCCAGCGGCGGGGTGACGTTGGTGACTATTGATAGCGAAGAACTTTTGTAATCTGACGAATGCAGCACGCGTCGGGTGGTTGTCCGTTCAATACGTTGTTTCCAGCCCGTTCATGTTTCTAAATTGAAACGGTTTGAGGCGTTTGTATAACAGGTCGAGGTAAATATAAGTTTCAGTAGAGGATACGCCGTCCAGGGAGCGAATGTGCGAATCGATGGTGATCATCAAATCTTGCTCCGAGGTGCAGATGACTTCAATGAAAAAATCAACCTGACCTGCGCAGATGGCGACATAGGAAACCTTGGGAACGGCGGCCAAGCGTTCGGCAAGCCGGGTGAGCGACATGCCTGATTCTGCCTTGACCAGCACCCAGGCCATGCTGCGGTTGAGCAGCTTTAACGGGTTTGCGATCGCCATTATTTTGATCTGCTGGGTGGCTTGCATGTGCTGCACCCGCGTTCGCACCTGGCTTTCACTGACC
>JAIBDK010000400.1 GCA_024679435.1 Gammaproteobacteria bacterium
ACAACCGCTAATTCACGAAAAAACAGCGCTTACAGGGCTGATTATATCTACTTGTTGACACCTTTTGGAAATTCAGATTCATTGTTGTTCAATCAATCCTTTTTATAACCTCATATCTAAATCTTTTCAGCATCCCCGGTTGATGTGCGCAGCGCATCCACGATCTCTGAATATTCAGACCCCAGTCGCTCAAGCTCCGCAATCTGCATCGATGACACTGGCTGTCCATCTGCCGAAATATCCTGCTGAATCTTTTTCATCCTCCTAATGATTTTCCTGAGCCTGTGATTTTCATTCATCATTTATTTGTCATTCCCGCAGTCGCCCAGTTTAGAGTCCCTGAAATGCTCTCTAGGCTGTAGCAATCAGATAATTCACCGCACCCCATATGATTGCCAGAAATATCATAACAAAAATGAGTCCCGCAAAGAAAAAATGCCAGAATTTTCCACTTTCAAAATCGCGTTTTCGGTTAGCGTTAGATTGAACACCAAAAAATGACGAAAACACGCTTTTGAGGATTGTAAAAAACGTAACATCGTCATTTGGTGAATGAAAATCTTCCGGCGGTTGATTATGGGTGCTCATATACAAATTGCAAATTAGATCCAAACAAAGCCTAAAAGAAATACCTGATAGCTATTCGCGCATAGTGATCAAGGAGAAAAAACCCAAAAAGAGCACTCAAATAAAAGATAGAGTACCCGAAAGTTTTCATAGCGTATTGATCCCCGTCAGATTGATAGAGCTTTACTGAATAAAAAACAAAACCGGCACCAAGTGCGATGGCACCTGCCAGGTAAATAGTTCCACTCATCATTACCACAAAAGGCATAATGGTAACGATCACCAGTAAAATGGTATAGAGCAAAATATGTAGTTTAGTGAACGCAATACCGTGAGTTACCGGCAGCATCGGCACTTCTGCTTTGGCATAATCATCAACCCGCTTGATAGCCAAAGCCCAGAAGTGCGGAGGTGTCCAGATAAAGATAATCAGAAACAGTAACAGCGCCTCACCATGTAACTCTCCAGTCACCGCCGTCCAGCCCAGCACCGGCGGTGCAGCACCTGCCGCACCACCCAGCACAATGTTTTGCGGGGTACTGCGCTTAAGGAACATGGAATAAATTACCGCATAACCCACCATTGAGGCAAAAGTTAAAATAGCCGTGAGAACATTAACAAACACCACCAATACAACCATGGACAGTGTCGCCAGAGACAAGGCAAAAATGACAGCTTGACGACCGCTAATATTTCCCTGAGGCAGGGGCCGTGCATGGGTGCGCTCCATACGAGCATCAATTTCTTCATCAACCCAGTGATTCAGAGCCGCCCCCGCAGAAGCTCCAAAGCCAATTCCAATCAGACCCCAGAACCAGGCATTGAACGGCACAAACCCCTCTGTGGAGAGAAACATGCCCACCAAAGCGGTAAACAGAATAAGCAAAACCACCTTGGGCTTGCAAAGCTCTAGATATTCTTTCCAGTGGAACAGGTTCTGGACTGCTGCGGTCATAATGCTAACATCTAAATGTTATGTTTAATGTTCAGTTTAAAAACTTCTATTGTCGTCATTGGCGAAGATGACTAGTCCTGTTGCTGCTTACTGATTACTGTATCTGCGAATCTCTTCTTTCAACGCGCCAGCTAAGGATTCTCTTTCAGAATCCGTCAGACATTGGCCAATTTCGACCCACTCTCCCTTGCTGCCGAGCAGCAGTCTGTGGGCATACCATTCATGGGTTGGGGAGGCGAGCCGTACTTGAACCCAGTGCAATGGAAATTGCCAGCGACAGCGATTTTTTCTTTGTACATGCCGAATAACCAGATGGTCGGCCCCTATCCGGATTTTTTCAACGTAAGCATGACGACGCATCAGCAGTGTCAGAATCAGTCCAACCGCCACGACATCTATAACGGCAAAAGGCAGAATCATCCAGTACCCCATATAAGCAAACCGAAGCCCAATGGTTAGGCAAATCAGCGCCAACAATCCAAATACCCAAGGCCATAGCCGAGTATTAAATACTGCATTAGGACGAATAACAAATTCTGCTGAAACTGCCATGACGGTAAATTGACACCAAACTCTGGTGGATATTGCTGACTTTTGCCACAATACACTTCGCGGTGTTGTGTAGGTTCAGCGAGTTTAACAAAAAACCGGCTGAGAAAAATGGCCTGCCCGCGTAAAGAACCAGGAAGAACGCGACATAATTTTAATATAACCCGGCTAAAAGCAGACAATTGTCAGACCCAACAGCGACCGAATCAAAGGATCACCATGAGAGAATTACTGGCTATTAAATCGGATTTTGAACGATTTGAGGAATGGACTGATGCATTCACACTCTGTAACCGAAACGCTAATGATGATTACAAACTGAATATTGTTGGATGGAACAAGATCCGTGACAAAGCCGCTGTAGACTACGCCCTGGTATGGAAACCGGAGCCGGGCTCACTGATGCAATTTCCTAACCTTAAAGTTATCTTTTCCATCGGTGCCGGGCTCGATCACCTCAAAGGCAAAAACATGTTGCCTTCGGGTATTCCAGTGGTAAGGATGGTTGAGAATGGTTTGACCGCTGGCATGGTAGAGTACGTGGTTTATCACGTCCTCCGCCATCATCGGGATATGGCGCAATATGCGCAGCAACAATCAGAAAAACGATGGCACGGTATTCTGCAAACCCCAGCTCGAGAGAGGAATGTCGGTA
>JAIBDK010000116.1 GCA_024679435.1 Gammaproteobacteria bacterium
CTGATCATCGTGGAGGGCGCAGGAAGCCCTGCCGAGATCAATTTGCGCGAAAATGATGTTGCCAACATGGGATTTGCCACCGCGGTAAATTGCCCGGTGGTGTTGGTGGCGGATATAGACCGGGGCGGAGTGTTTGCGCATATTAAAGGTACGATGGACTGTCTTGATCAGACAGAACAGCAGCTGGTCAAAGGTTTCCTGATTAATCGATTCCGCGGAGATAAAACCTTGCTTGATTCGGGAATTGACTGGTTGACGGCTAATACTGGTATTCCGACCCTGGGTGTTTTGCCGTACCTCAAGGGATTGCACATTGAAGCTGAAGATGCAGTGGATCAGCGAAGTAGTGAGGACATTGCTTCGATCGAAGTTATAACGGATGAGGCAGCTAATCGTATTCGAATCGTGGTTCCACGTATTCCCAGGATTAGCAACCATACAGATTTTGACGTGTTAAGAATACATCCCGCGGTGGATCTGGAATTTGTTAATGAAGGTGATTCGATCCCGTCTTCTGACCTGATTATTCTGCCCGGTAGTAAAAGCACGATTAGTGATCTTAACTGGTTGTTTGACAACGGCTGGGATCAGCATATAAGGCGCCATCTGCGATATGGTGGAAAATTGATTGGAATCTGCGGTGGTTATCAAATGATTGGCAGGATGATCCATGATCCGGAGGGTATCGAAGGTCCGCCAGGTTCGCTAAGTGGGTTGGCGTTGATGGATTTTGAAACTGTGCTTGAACCTGAAAAACAGTTAAAGCGCGTGTCCGGGAAATTTGTTGAAGGTGGCGCGCAAGTAGAAGGTTATGAAATACATCTGGGGACCACTAGCGGCCCGGACCTTAAAAACCCGGCAGTAATACTTCAAAACTCGGATAATATGGTTTCAGTTAACGATTTTGATGGCGGTGTGTTTTCAAGTGACAGGCAGATTTTTTGTACATATCTTCATGGCGTCTTTGATCACCGGGAAGCTCGGCGGCACCTTATCAAATGGGCTGGTTTGGAAAGCAACCTGGAATTCGATTATCAGGCTTTGAGAGAGCGTGAGATTGATCGTGTTGCGGATATGCTGGAGCAGGAGGTGGGGCGGACAGCTTTGTTGAATATGGTTGGCGTCACGCTTTGACTGATCAGCCCTGATTTGCATATATGATGGACTATCTCCCAGTGATCATTTGTATCGTTGCGTTAGCAATGGATGCTTTATTTGGTGAACCCCGGCGCCATCCATTGATCGCCTTCGGTAGCATGGCGTCATCGCTCGAGGAAAAATTTAACAATGAAAAATCAAAAATAATCGGTGTCGTTTGCGTTTCCGTACTGGTTCTAATTCCCTCTTATGGTTTATGGGTGTTTTTGGAGAGTCTGGATAACTTGTATCTTGAAAGCGGTGTGGGTGCAGTGGTTTTGTGGGTGGCGATTGGCTGGGGAAGCATGAAAAATCACGCAAGAGCCGTTTTGAGACCGCTGGCCAAAGGTGATCTTGTCAATGCTCGTCAGACCCTGTCTATGATTGTTAGCCGGGACACCAAAGATATGGATGAGAGTAAAATTATCGGATCTACTCTTGAATCGCTCCTGGAAAACGGAAATGATTGTCTGTTTGCCTCTTTATTCTGGTTTGCTCTGTTAGGGCCGGCCGGGGCGGTACTGCATCGTCTTTCTAATACCCTTGATGCGATGTGGGGCTATCGCTCTGAGCGTTTTGGACAATTTGGCTGGGCAGCCGCTAGATTGGATGATTTGTTGGGTTGGGCTCCTGCTCGCTTGACTGCACTGTGCTACGGTCTTTCCGGTTCGTTACTCTCTGCATTAAAAAGCTGGAAAGCTCAGAAGGGCAAGCATAAAAGCATAAACGGCGGACCCGTGATGGCATCTGGTGCCGGTGCGCTTAATATTCGGATTGGTGGTCCTGTGGCCTACCATGGTGGGGTGGAAGAAAAGCCCTGGCTTGGAGAGGGTGGCAATCCGGAAAACCAGGATATTGAAAGAGCCATAGATTTGATTCAACGCAGTGTCGCAGTCTGGATAGTTGGCTATGCTTTGGTGATCACGCTGACCCAGTATTTGGTTTAATATCCGGCCTTCAATTTAGTCATATTTAATCATAGCTCTTTAAAATCACCTTTGTTATGTCTTATTCAACGGAAGAAAAAAATGCTATTTATCGGGTGATCCGTGAAAGAAGGGATATGCGGCATTTTAATCAGAAACCCGTTGACGCTGAAATTTTATACAAGTTGATTCAGGCCGCTCAACAGGCGCCGAGCGTGGGCTATATGCAACCCTGGCGATTTATCCGTATTTCTGATTACGACATTCGTATGCATATTTATGAGATGGTTAAGGCTGAAATAGCTGAGACCGCTGAGCACGTCGGTAGTAAAAGAGAAGCTTACATGAATCTCAAGCTGGAAGGGTTGCGGGAATGCGCAGAAGTTTGGGTTGCGGCATTGATGGAAGGGCGTGATGAATATGTGCTGGGCCGCCGCACGATGCCTGAAATGGATTTAGCCTCACTGTCCTGCGCGATACAAAACGTTTGGCTGACCGCAAGAGCGGAAGGTATTGGCGTTGGCTGGGTTTCTTTTTTTCATCCGGATGAACTGGCTGATTTGTTAAATATGCCTGAAGGGAGCTATCCTGCGGCTGTTTTATGTATAGGTAATGTGGATGCCTTTTATTCTGAACCCCTGTTAAAAACCGAGGGTTGGGATAACGAACGTAATCTTGATGAAATCCTGTTTGAAAACACCTGGGGCCAAAACTGTGATTTGTAAGAAACCTGATGGCTTTTTGATGCCCCTTAAAACTAAATGATTGAACTCAGATTGTGGTATTAAATAGCCAGTTTCATGATCAGCCCTTATCCATTCAGAACCGGGAAATTACGAAAAAATACCTCCTTAATCTCAATGGAACCTTCTGTCTCTCCCCGGTTAGCCATGGATTGCAGCAGGCTAGCGACGTGGTTCAGAATTTTAGTTCAGCGGGTTATGAGGCTAGGTTTTCTATGATTTAACAACAGGCTCTGGAATCAGTTTGTGGGAATGCACTACAACTGCAGCAACGGTAAGTTACGTCAATATTTGTTTAGGTCAAAAAATGAAAAAGTCAATTCGTCAAGTTATAGGTCAAGGCATTAATCAAGGTGCTAATCAAGGTGTTAAGGCTGCGTTAGTATCCGTGTTTGTAATAGCCGCACTATGCTCTCAAACATCATGGTCTGCAGGCGTAATGGTCGAGCACGCGTGGTCACTCCCGATGCCCCCAGTTGCCAGAAACGGGGCGGCTTATTTTGCGATTAAAAATCACGGCTCCACCGATAAATTGATTGGTGCAAGATCTGATATCGCTGATGAGGTGCAGATTCACACCATTGTTCATATCGAAGGACAGATGAAAATGCAGCTTCTAAGTTCAGTGGAAGTTCCCATGCATGGCAGCATTAATTTTGAACCTGGCGGGATGCATCTCATGCTTCTTGGTTTAAAGGAGCCACTGGAAGAGGGTGGTCATTATTTGCTCAGACTTACCTTCGAAAAAGCCGGTGAGGTTGATGTCATGGTTATGGTCAAGATGAATACTGAGGATGGTATGAGCAGCTCAGAACATAGCGATCATAACAACAGCGCCGACTAGACAAATATGGCCCAGAACCGGAAAAATTTCTCAGAGTCGTGAAGCTTGAGTCTGATCCTGTCATTCTGAAGCGGTTTCCAGGGAATTATCAATTTCAAGAATTTTATCTGTTAATTTGGTCTGATAGTCCCCGGGATTTTTCCACAGCCCCCGTTGCTGTGCTTCAAGTAAACGCTCGCACATTTCCTTAAATGCGTTTGGGTTGGAGTTTTCCATAAATTTTCGATTGTCAGGGTCCAGAACCAGTGCGTTAGTAACCGCTTCGTACTGATAGTCGTCAATCAGGCTGGTGGTCGCGTCATAGGAAAAAATATAGTCTACGGACGCCACCATTTCAAAGGCACCTTTATAACCGTGTTTTTGCATGGCCTTGATCCATTTTGGATTGATGACGCGAGAGCGGATGACTCGGTTGAGTTCTTCTTTTAGAGTACGAATCTTTGGATCCGCAGGATTAGAATGGTCTCCGTGATAAATGACCGGTTGGGCTCCATTAATCACCTCAATCGCATTGGCCATGCCGCCCTGAAACTGATAGTAATCATCAGAGTCGAGCAAATCATGTTCACGGTTGTCCTGATTCTGGATGACGACCTGTAATTTTTCAAGGCGAGATTCAAATTGGTGGAAGTTGGCCTTACCGAAATTTTCCCGCGTGTAACTGTAACCACCCCAGTTTACATAGGCTTGAGCCAGGTCAGAGCCATCTTTCCATACACCTTCGTCAATTAAACCCTGCAGTCCTGCCCCATAGCTGCCGGGTTTCGATCCGAATACCCTTAGACGGGACTGTATTTCTGCACGAGTTTGATCCATACCCCTAGATTGCAGGGTTATCTGCTCTTTGAGAGCATGCTTTCGAATAGTATTGGTATCGCCGGGCTCCGCATATTGCGCCAGGGTTTGTACTGCGGTGTCAAACAATCTGGCTACATTAGGAAATGCATCTCGAAAAAATCCGGAAATCCTCAACGTGACATCAACTCTGGGTCGACCAAGTTGAAATCCCGGGATTACTTCTATGTCCATTACTCGATTTGATCCTTCAGACCATATGGGCCTAACTCCCATCAATGCAAATGCCTGCGCGATGTCGTCGCCACCGGTTCGCATGGTGGAAGTGCCCCATACTGATATGCCCAGGTATTGGGGATACTCGCCGTGTTCCTGCAAGTGACGGTTGACTAATTGTTGTGCCGATCTCTGTCCGAGATCCCAGGCGCTTGGTGTGGGTATTGCCCGTGAATCCAGAGAATAAAAATTCCGACCTGTAGGCAGCACATCCAGACGCCCGCGGGTTGGTGCCCCGCTGGGCCCCGGTGCCACGAATTTTCCTTCCAGTGCGCCGATGAAATTATTAATTTCATCCTTGCCGGATTGCAGAACGGCTTTTAGGACAGTAGAGTTGATGTACTCCATTATTTTGTTTGTTTTTATCATCCCGACGTGCAACGGTTCACCAGACAACATCGAAATGGTGCATTTTTCCGCCAGTAGTTCTAGTCTTTCCCGAGTATCTGCCTCCGTTCTCCACGGCTCCTTTGATATGTTTGCAAGAATATCGGGCTTACTACCTGCCCATACACGGGCTGCATCGATACGCAGTGGATCGAAAATAGTGTCCCCATTCCTAAGTTCAAGATCGTCGCTTAGACAATGTAGGATACCGGCATCATTTTCAGATTCACCCCGGGGTAGTCGGGTTAATGCCACTAAAGTTTCGGAAAGTTCGTTGTTGTCGGGTAATTGGCCGAATCGGTGCAGTCCATGACGGATCTGCGCTTCTTTCAGATCGCAAAGATAGGTGTCTAGTTGATTCAATATTTCATCGTCCTGATTGGAGGATGAATCTATCCCTGTTAGATTGATTTCCTCCAGAAGATGGGTGTCTTCGAGCTTGTCAAGTATCTTCTGACGCAGCAGTGTTTCGCGACGGTTGTCGAGTCCGAGTGCTTGATAATATTCATCCACCAGGTTTTCAATATCCAGTAATGCCCCATAGGTTTCAGCGCGGGCCATGGGGGGCATCAGGTGATCCACAATCACCGCCTGAGCGCGACGTTTTGCCTGTGCACCTTCACCCGGATCATTGACGATAAACGGATACAAATGCGGCATTGGACCAAGAACGGCATCCGGCCAGCATTGGTCAGAAAGGGCAACGCTTTTTCCCGGGAGCCATTCAAGATTTCCATGCTTGCCTATATGGGAGACTGCGTGGGCTTTGTAGACGTGACGAATCCAGAAATAAAATGCAAGGTAGCCATGGGGTGGAACCAGATCGGGATCATGATAATTAGCGATAACGTCGACGTTAAATCCTCTTGCGGGTTGAATGCCCACAAACGTATCACCCAGACGAATACCGGAAATCACAATGTGGCCAGACCGAAATCCGGGATCCTGTTCTACGGGACCCCATCTTTCAAGTATGGCATCCTGATTGTGAAGCGGTAGGGTTTGGAACCAGTTTTTATACTGGGTTACCTCGATACTTTGATTGGCGCCTTTGTAAGCCAAAGTATCGAGGTTGTTGGTCACACCTTGTTGCAGGGAGGTAATAAGTTCGTCGCCATTTTCGGGAATATCCTGCGTCGGGAAACCTCGCTTTTCCATCGCCCCCAGAATATTGATTGTGGAGGCCGGTGTATCCAGACCCACGCCGTTTCCGATTCGGCCGTCTCGGGTCGGATAGTTGGCTAGTATCAGGGCGATGCGCTTTTCAGAGTTCTCAAGCATTCCCAGTATTGCCCAGTTGTGTGCAAGCCGGATCACCCATTGGGCCCGTTCGCGATGTAATCGATATCTGATAACGTCTATCTGAGTCGATTCTGAGCGCCGGTATAATTCTTTAAAGCTGATAGCCCGACTGATGATACGACCATCGAATTCCGGCAGGGCTATGTTCATTGCTATGTCCCGGCTTCGCAGTCCCTGATCTGACTGGCTCCAGTCCTCTTCGCTATTGGCTGCCAGAATCGCCTGGACAATTGGAATATTCCGATTGAACAGGCGCTTGGACATACCGGGTATCGATGACAGTGAGGCATTGCCTTCGACATGTTGAGAAAAACTGGTAGTGTTGATAATTACGTTGCATTCCGATTGATCGATGAGATGAATTACTGCAGCCAAACAGTCAGGGTTTTTTAGCGAAAGAGTGGAAACCGGCAACACGTTAAACTGCGACTTCATTAACGACAGTAGATGATCAAAGGCATCGGTGTTTCCTGACTGTACATGCGCGCGGTAAAAAAGCAGTAGGGCAACCGGCAGTTGGGGCTTTTTATGTTTTTGCCAGTTTTCCAGAGATTGCACCTGCTCTCCCTGGCTGTATATCATGGTGAAGGGCAGGGTTTTTGGTAGCTCAATTTGAGAGCTATCAATCTCGTGGAGTTGTGGTTTCTCATCCTGACTTAGAAGGTGCGCCCTTATATAGCGAAAGAAATTTAGCGTATTGTGCTTCCCCCCTTCCCGCAAGTATCTCCAGATCGCGTGATGGTGCTGAGTGTTGCAGTTTGATGACTGTAGAAGTTCGCTATCCGGCTGATCATCACCGGGGACAATAATGAGTTTTATATGTTGTTTATGAGCCAGCGCGACTAACTGTTCGATACCATAA